>JAIYDC010000057.1 GCA_027487685.1 Pseudomonadota bacterium
AGCGTCGACTTGCCGTGGTCAATGTGTGCGATGATGGAGAAATTTCGGATGAGAGAAGTATCCATGGAGTGTTGGGCCTTTCGAGTGTGAGTGCGATCAGCACTATAGCGTATTTTCCTGAAAGCTACACTTTGAAATTCAAGAGTTTCCTAGACTCGACTCGGTGCAAAGATGATGAAATTGACGTGCATGCCCGGGTATGGCAGGATTCTCAAAAAATCCAAGGCTGTCTATGAAATTTCCTCTTCTTCTCGTTCTCCTAACTCTCATCGCCTGTGGCAAAGGATCCTCCGGAAGCGCACGCCGGGAACGGTCGGTTGACCCCCTGTGTGGGAGCGAGAGCGAATGCGCGCAATCACCCGCCTGGGTCATTAACTCCTCGGCGGTGAATTTTCCGTCTAAGTTTCAGATCATCATGGATAAAGTTCTGGTGGCAGACAGCTGCCGCTCGAGCCGAGCGAAGATAACCCAAGAAGGCGGCGGGCGCATTGCGATCCGCTTCAACGCAACTTACCGACCAGAGCGGATCGGGGCCATCGAGGTCATCGACCAGGGTGATCAGTGCACGAACAATGCCATCTACCATTCAGAAGATCGCCCGTTGATGTCCGTAGTGGGAGTCACCGTAGAGGGTAGGACGACCTGGTCTGTATCCGTGACGCTTGGAAATTAGACGAAAACTTCCTTCGAAATAATCATCATGTAGTTGTCAAGGTTAGACTCTTTTCCGCGAATCGGAAAAACGTTCGCATAGCCCTGGAAGACTTCTTCCGTATCTTCGAAGATGTATTCGCCTGTAGTGGCGTCGATGACCTTCTTGCGCTTTGGAATTGTGATTTCGGCGTTTTCGATCTTCGAGCGGCGCTTGATCGCAAGCTCGAAAGTCTCGACGATGGAGTCCGGAATCAGAGTGTCGGTAATGTTCTTATTCAGAACGTCATCGGACTGCATTTCAAGGGTCGCATACATCGGGTTATTCATATAAATAAGCTCCCCCTTGGCATTGGCAATCATGATGTTCTTCTTGATCATATTCGCCAGAGTATCGAACTTTCTGTGTTCAATGGAGATGCGATCCTGCCGGAGCTGCTCGAAGCGCTTCATGCTCAGGATCATCTTGTTGAGCGCCCGCGCGAGCTCTCCAATCTCGTCATCCTGGTCGTAGTAGATGCTCACGTCGAAGTTTACCTCCTGGAGTTCCCGAACGGCGTCATTGATCTTCTTAAAGGGCATCGCAATCTTACCAGGGACCACAAGTGAGAGAAGAATTGTACCGAGGAATGTGATGATCAGGGTGATGAGCATGTTACGGCGAGTCTCTCCGATGATCGACTTCACCTGCTTATCTCGCTGCTCATTCTGAAAGTACTGAATGTCTTGAAATTCAGAGAAGGACTCGAGGATTTTGTCGGTGAGCTCATTGATGGTCGAGATTCCATCGCCGTCCCGGTAAAAGAGGGATGATTTGTTCACGATGGTCTTCAGAGAATCCACGTAGCCCTGCATCCGGGAAATAATTTTCTTCGCTTCGACTTCGGTGTAGAAACCGTCAAGGCGCTGGAGCTGGGACTGAAAGCCTTCACAAAGATTCTCCAGACGCTTCAAGTCCTCAGTCGTCGGCTGACTGGTAAGAATCTTTTTCTGCATCTTCAGGATCGAGACCGCAGAGATCCGAACCTCGTCTGTCAGAAGAGAAATCTTGTTGGAGTTCACCGTGATCGATGAGATCTGGCCATTGAGTGAATCAAGAAAGAAAAAAACCGTGAAGCCCATGACCAGGACAACAAGGTTAGCGATGATGAAGCTGGCAGCGACTCTACGCTTAAGGGACAGTTGCATATGTTCTCCGTTATTATACTTCCTCGAGATCGTGAAATAGGCGGTCGAGGTTTTTCTCGCTCCCGACGAGCACGACGACATCGTCGGCTTCGATGATGTCCATTGGGAGCGGTGAATCGTTGATGACGACGCGATAAGCAGCTCGCCCCTCCTCTGTAATGTAGGGGACTCGCTTCTGAAGGGCGACGATATTCAGGGAGTAATTTTGCCGGATCTGGGACTCAACAAGAGTTTTTCCCTCGAAAGACTTACCGAGCTTAAGCTCGACGATTGAATAACCTGCGGCAAAATTGTAGCGTTGAAGGACGTGAGGGGCAGCAATCTTGCTGGCAACGATTTCCCCCATTTCCTCCTCGACCTTGATGATTTCTGAGGCGCCGATCTCACGAAGGACATGCTCATGAAGCTGATTCGTTGCACGCGCGACAACTCGGCCCACACCTAACTTCCGGAGCATGGCCACGGCCATGATACTCATCTCAATATTGTCGCCGATAGCGACAATCGCCGAGTCGACGTCAGAGATGTTCACTGCCCTTAGCGACTTCTCCTGAGTGACATCGATGCAGATCGCGTGGGACACGCGGTCCTTGATCCGGTCGACGAGTTCTGGGTTTGAGTCGATGGCGAGAACTTCTGCGCCCTTCTCAAAGAGCCGGACTGCGGTCTTTGCGCCAAATGTTCCAAGTCCGATTACTGCGACAATCATATACCTATCCTATAAGAATTTTTCCGTCGGGGTATTCGACTTTACCTGGCCCCGCGGATTTAGAACCGACGGCCAGCACAAGGGTCAGCGGGCCGACTCGTCCCACAAACATCATTACAATTATGGTCACTTTTCCAAGTAGTGTAAGGAAAGGCGTGATCCCGAGGGAGAGACCAACTGTCCCGAAAGCGCTCGTCACCTCAAAAAAGAGGGCCAAGAAGCTCTTGTCCGGCTCAAGCCGCATCATAACTAGCAGACCTGTACTGACTACTATGAGCGAAATAATAAAGATCGCAATCGATTTCACTACAGTTTGGGCGGGAATCTTTCGCTCAAAAAACTCCACATGGTACTTACCCTTGAGAGTGGCCGTGACAGACTGGAGCAGAACCGCAAAAGTCGTTGTCTTCACACCACCTCCGGTGGAGCCAGGAGATGCTCCAATGAACATCAAGAGGATCATCATATAAAGGCAATGGGGATGGAGAGAGTTAAGATTGACTGTGTTAAATCCCGCTGTTCTGGGAGTCACTGCCTGGAAGAAAGAAACCTGAAACCGTTGGAACATGGTCATGTCTTGAAACGCATGCAAGAACTCACCGAAAAAGAGATAGATCGTTCCAAAGGCTATAAGGAGTAGATTAACCGAGAGCACGATTTTTGTATGAACCGAAAGGGACCGGAAAGGACGTCGGTGCCGGATAGCGTGAGTGACATCCTTCATAACGGAGAAACCAATTCCTCCGAGAATAAGTAAGAAGGCCACTGTAAGAGAGATCAGCGGATCAAACTTAAAGTCCTCAAGGTTATTATTAAAAAGAGCGTAACCTGCGTTACAAAAGGCCATGATTGAATGGTAGAAGCCAAAGTAGAGAGACTGACCTATCTCGAAGCCCTCTTGGTAAAAACCCACTGTGAGAAACATAGCGCCGATGAATTCGATGAGGAAGGTATAGCGGACGATATCGACAACAAGACCGAGGAGCTCCTCTGAGCTCGACGCATCCAGAACGTCCTGCATGATCACCTGTTCCCGCATTTGAAGGTTCTTCCCCATGATGACCGCTAGAGAGCTCGAGAGGGTCATGATCCCCAGGCCGCCGACCTGAGTCAAGATCAGCATGACCATCTGACCGAAGACGCTGAACTCATCCGGTAGCGAGATGCTTGAAAGACCCGTAACACAAGTCGCTGAAGTGGCCATAAATAAGGCATCGATAAATAAGATGGTCTTACCGGGAGCGGCCGAAACAGGGA
Organism: Pseudomonadota bacterium; assembly: GCA_027487685.1. Taxonomy (GTDB): domain Bacteria; phylum Bdellovibrionota; class Bacteriovoracia; order Bacteriovoracales; family Bacteriovoracaceae; genus Peredibacter. Next base: position 3,806 of record JAIYDC010000057.1, read on the forward strand.
GCATCAAGACGAGGGCACCAAGGAGGATCCACCCACCAAACGAAAGCAGGACCACCTGAGCGGGGGCCAGTTTGAGCTGAAACAGAAAGCTACTAGTCCCGGTGTAACTCGCCGGAGTCGGATCACTTTTCTCATAGATCGAGATCACCGTGGAGAAAAGGTGGACCGCCGAAAGCCAGTAGGCGAACTCGATATCCCCCCAGGTAATAACAATGGGGACAAAAATGATCAGAGAAAAAATATAGCGCCGGAAGAAATCTTCGAAGCCGTCGCTTTTAAGAAAATTGGCAGTCAGGGAAATAAATAAGACGACAGGGACTGCCCATATGGCGTTGGCCACGATAAGATCCATGGGCAGCCGGCGCAGAAGCTCGGGTGCAGAGCCCGCCTTTAGCAAGGTGTAAACAAGAACGAATGATCCATTGATGATCATTTCGAGCATCAACGGGAGCCGTCCCAGGATGTAATTCATGGCTCTCATTTTACGCTTTTTTTTTCATAACTCCTAGGATTTGTTCATGCTTAAGAAACGTTTAATTCCCTTCAAGATCACCGGGATTGATAGTTTGGGACAGGGAGTTAGTAAACTCGGGGATAAGGTCACCTTCATTCCGAAGACCGCCATCGGTGACGAAGGCGAAGCCGAAGTCATGGCCGAGAAAAAGGGCGTTACATTTGCTCGCACTGTGAACCTCAAGGTGGCCTCGCCGGAACGCATAAGCCCCGCCTGTTCCCATTTTTCAGCGTGCCCATCGTGCCATTTTCAGCACCTGCCTTACGCCCAGGAGCTTGCACTAAAGTCCGAAAGCTTTGAGCGCCTCTTTCGGAAATTTCAGATGCCAAAGCTCGAAGTCGTCGGGGCACCCGAGCGCTACGGGTATCGCAACCGCATCCAACTCCACTATAGCCTTAAATCCAAGCTACTCGGGATGCGTGACCCACAGACCTTCGACATCACACCGATCCCCGAGTGTCTGATCGGTATTCCCGAGATCGCCGCAGGTCTACGCACGCTCTACAGCAACGATGCCTGGCTAAAGGAAGCTCCAAAGGACAGGACTGAGGGTCATGTGGAGCTTTACTGGATCAAAGGCGAACTCCGGAAAAACTGGAATCGCCCCTACGCCGAGGGAGGGTTCACTCAAGTTTACGAGGCCATGAACCGTCGACTCAAAGAAATCCTTCAAGCGCATTTTTCACTGACGACCGGAAGCGAAGGTCTCCTCGACCTCTTCGCTGGCAATGGAAACTTGTCGGCAGCGCTAGGGTCTAAGAGGCGTCTTTGCATCGACGTGTACCGATCTTCTCGCGGAGAAGACTTTTTTGATCAAGATCTCTACGCCCCCGGAGCGCTCAAGGCAGTTTTGCAGAAAGTGGCCGAGCTTGATCTAAAAGTAGGCCATCTCATACTCGATCCACCACGCTCTGGTTTCCGGGATTTTAGTATCTGGATTGAGACTCTGAAGCCCGAATTTGTCGCCTATGTCAGCTGCGACCCTCATACCCTTGCCCGAGACCTTCAGGGGCTCAATAGCTACCAGGTGACGAGGTCCTTTTTACTCGACTTCTTTCCCGCCACGTTTCACTTTGAGAGCATGATATTTCTCGAGCGTAAGGCCTGAATAGGTTTTACAAAAATCCTCCCCTTCCCTAGAATAAATAAAAGCCCTTTTCTGCCCGGGAGAAGTCATGTTCCCAGTTAACTATTCGTTCCGCCCTTTATTGGCGCTCATTGCCCTCATGGGGCTCGTAGCTTGTGCTTCTAAAACCGAGGGTATAACCAAGAAGGCCGGACTCTATTTTGCTGCTGGCACTCAAAGCCTGGTAGAGCGCCAGTACACTGAGGCGCTCCAGAACCTGACCAAGGCCAACGAGCTTGCCCCCAATAACCCGGAGATCCTCAATAACCTGGGAATGGCCTATTTCTTTAAGGGCGAAACGAATCTTGCAGTAAAGACTCTTAGAAGGGCCATGAAGCTCGACGAAGACAACTCTGATACCAAGAATAACCTGGCTTCGATCTACTACAAGCAAGGGGATGTGACTACAGCAGAGAAACTTTACAAAGAAGTTCTCCGCAATCTCACTTATGATAAACAAGCTCGGACGCTGTACAACATGGGGATCCTGGAAATCGAAGCACGAAAGAACCTCTCGCGTGCCGAGGATTACTTTAAAAAGTCGGTCAAGGAAGACGACAACTACTGCCCTTCCTACATGCAGTTGGGCCTGATTTATTATCAACGCCGGCTGTTCGCCCGGGCACTTAAAAACTTTAAGGATGCATCTCTTGGCGCCTGTTACGAATCCCCAGCGGCCCACTATCATCAAGCCTTGGCACTCATCGCCCTGAAGCGGTTCACAGACGCACGGATGAAGCTGGATGAAATCGACACACGCTTCAAGAACACAACCTATGCGTCTATGGCGCGACGAAAGAGCATCGAAATCAATGAACTCGAAAATCAGAAACCTCTCGAATCTCACGCATCAAAGAATGTGCTTGAGTCTCCGGAATTCTAAATGACCAAGGATGGCGTGAATGGATAAACAACAAACTAGTGAATTGGGTACCGGTGCATCGAGTGTGGGGTTACTCGGCGAGTTCCTCAAGCAGAGACGAATCGATAAAAACTACACCCTTGAGAAGTTATCTCAGAAGACGAAAATCTCAGTCAATATCCTGAAGGCCCTCGAATGCAACGATTATGACCATCTGCCTAGTGCTGCGTACATCAAAGGCTTTGTTACGAGCTATGTAAAAGTGCTCGGAGTACCGCTCGATGAAGCGATTATCAAGATGGAGTACACCTACCTAAACGTCCTAGGCAAACCATTCCCAGCGCTGAATCATACTAAGAGCATGCCATCTCCGACCCCAGCACCGATAAGACCAGTGCGAGACATGCAGGACAGCGATGAGTCCTCGGCCGCCCAATCGATGATCGAAAGTGGTGACTCATTCATCGAGAGTACGAAGTCTCTCATGCCTATCGTGATTTTCGCCGCTATCATTCTTCTCTTTGTAGGAGGCTACAAGCTCATTTCTTCGGTCGTGGAAGGCGAAGTCACCGATCAAAAGGCAAAAGACCTAGGGCCAAAGATTGAGTCAAGTTCAGCTCTTGTAAAACAAACAGAATCGGCCAAGAGTGTCGAAGCACCTGCAACGACCGAAACGGGTGTTACGACGGCCCCAACCAACGCCTCAGAAGCTTCAGTAGACCCAAAGCCAGAAGAAATGAAGCCAGACCAGGAGTTTCAGCGAAATTTCCCAGCAGTGGAATTTAAAAAACTCAGAGGTAAACTCTTCTCCGTCAGGATGGACGCGCCGGAGAACCTAGACGAAAACATTCTTCCTAAGCAGATTAAAGATTCAATGAACTCTGACCTTCAGAACATTTATATCCGGGCGATTGAAGGGAACACTTGGTTGAGCTATAAAGTGGACAATGGACCTATCCAGAGTGTGATCATCAATAAGGACAATGATCTCTTCCTTCAGGGAGCAGAGATTCGGATCTTTCTCGGGAATGTCAACGTCACGAAAATCTTCTACAATAATTATCTCATTGAAACTCCTACAAAGACTGGGGTGAAAAGCTTGGTCTTTCCTGAAGAGAGTAATTCCAAGTTTCAGCTCCCACTCTTCCCTAAAGCAAAAGACGACATCCTCTACACTTCCGACGAGTATATTAAGCGGATGAAAATGGAAGAAGATGAACTCGAGAAGAGAAAGGAAAACCTCTAGCGTTCCAGGTCAGAGGTCTTCTTACTCTAGGACTGCCAGTCAAGCTTGCGATAAAACCATAAACCCAAACCAGTCATCACCGTGACTGGAAAAAAAACCGCCAGCGGGATTGGGATCACTTCTTTCTTGGCAGCACTGACCAGTGAAAAATAGAGCCCGTAATAGATCAGGAGGCACAGCAAACCAATAAACCCCGAGCTCTTCGACTTACCTCTATTTCCTGTCACGCCGAGAGTGAAACCGAGGAAACAAAAAATAAAACAAATAAGAGCGCCATTCTTTCGATTCCAGTACTCGTAACGGGCATTAAAAAACTCTTTCTTATTAAAATCGTAGGCCTTGCGTGCCTCATCTTCAGTCATAGTCAATACGCCCTGGAGCTGGGCCGAGGTGAGCATTGTTTCCTTAATGCTGAACTGATCTTCGAATTGCTTCTGAGAAATCGGAAAAACGTACTTTTGAAAGAGAATCTTTTCGACCTCGCCAGCACCTAGTAGACCCACGATATTCCCATCAAAGAGCGTGAGCGTTAATTTCTCCGAGAGAGTTTCTGGGGAACGCTCAAAGAGGAGCTCACCGCGGTCAGCGAAGATCACCCGCTCGGACTCCTGTTCGCTCTTCCCCCCCCTTTTATTTTCCTTCACATGAAGAAAAACCTCCTCGAGATTACGGCCGTACTTAGTCGAGCGCGAGGCGAAGAGGGTGATACCCGGAATAGCGGTGAAGAACTGCCCCTCTTTGATACCCGCCAAAAGGCCACTTGAGGTAAGATAAGTGATTTTCTGCCGGAACGCCTTATTCGACAGGGGAATGACCGTCTGATTGAGTTGATAGACGCTGGAGGAGAGAAGTCCGGCCACCAAAAGGAAGGGAAAGAGGATACGAAACTTCGTGAGTCCCCCTGCGCGCATCGCAATATACTCGGAATCAGCAGACAATCGATTAAGGCAATAGATGGTAGAAAAAAAGACTGCGATGGGTAAAGAAAGCGGAATAAAAGTCAGCGCGATATTACCCACTAACTTAAGGATAAACCAGATCGAAACGTCTCTGGTAACAAGGAGTTCAGTCATCCGGAACAGCTCGAAGGTCAGAAGGAAGCAAATGAAGAATATGGTGCTGAGAACCAGGGGCAAAATGAATTGGGCGGCGAGGTATCGTTGCAACAGGAGTTTCATAAGTCCCGAGGTAAGAATTTAGTCACAAATAAGAAGGTACTCCAGATTCACCTTTCCTTCAAGAAATGGCAGAATAGACTGACTATAAAAGGAGTCCTCATGCAAATCAAGCTAGACACTATCGGTGACCTCTTCCTGGGCGCTGACCTCAAAATCCTGACCGCCTTTCAGAAGACCGCCGCTACACCTAAGACGAAGACTAAGGTCTCGGACGGTAAGGAAACTTCAGTCTCTATTGAACACTGGGGCGACCAAGGCTTGAGGGAAGAGTTTAACAACCTCCGTGCTGCTAAAAACTTCAAGGCGGGCAAGGACGAAACTTTGTCGTTCACGGGTGCCACCGGCGAATCCGTTTGGGTCATTGGTCTAGGAGAAAGAACTAAGGCTTCAGCCGAGGATGTCCGTAAGGCGGCGGCGAAGCTGTTCAAAAACGCCAAAGCTTCTAAGTATTCCACCGTCGCCTTCGACGTACCGGGATTTAACGTCGTTCGTGACGAAGTTCTCGCAGCCCAGCTCATCGTTGAAGCGGCACTCCTGACTGATTATTCTTTCGATAAGTATAAGTCAAAGCGACCTGAGGTAACTGAAGTCACGTTGGTTCTCGGTCATGTTGAAAAGAAAAATAAGGCAAAATTCGACAAGGCACTCGAATCAACCCGAAACATTTGCAGTTCCATTGACGTCGCTAAGGATCTTGTTAACGAAGTACCAAACATTCTGCATTCTGAAGAATACGCACGTCGAGTTGAAGCAGACGTGAAAAAGAATCTCAAGGGAGTAAAGGTTAAGATTCTTAACAAGGCGCAAATCCAGAAAGAAAAGATGGGAATGTTCCTATCGGTGAATGCCGGCTCTGCCTTTGAGCCGCGTCTGGTGCACCTGACTTACGAACCAACGAAAGCAACGTCTAAGACTAAGCATATTGCTCTTGTCGGCAAGGGTATCACCTTCGATACCGGAGGCTATTCTCTAAAGCCAGGTGCAAGTATGGCGGGCATGAAGAATGATATGGGTGGATCCGCAACAGTCTATGCTGCTTTCCGTGCCGCAGTCCTCGAGAAGGCGCCGGTAAAGATCACGTGTATCCTGGCGATTACAGATAACGCGGTAAACGAACACGCTACTGTACCTGACTCCATCGTCACCGCTCGAAACGGGAAGACCGTCGAAATCCTGAATACGGATGCTGAGGGCCGCCTGATACTCGGCGATGCTCTTGATTACGCCTGCGACCAAGGCCCTGACTACATCATCGATGCCGCCACTCTCACAGGAGCTTGCCTCGTTGCACTTGGAAATCAGGTCTGCGCCATTCTCGGAAACGACCAGAAGTGGATTGAAGAAATCCTGAAGTCCGCTAAAGCAAGTGATGAGTACATGTGGCAACTGCCAATCATCAATGAGTGGCGCCAGGACATCAAATCAAAGATCGCTGATATCAAGAACATTGGCACTCCCATGAGGGCTGGCACAGCGATCGGCGCTGCCTTCCTCGAAGAGTTTATTAAGAATGACATTAAATGGGCACACCTCGATGTAGCTGGAGTTGTTGATGGTCAATCGCACCTTGCCTACTGTCCGGCCCATGGAGCTTCGGGTCTCATCATCCGAACTCTCACGCATCTCTTAGTGAATGCCAAGTAAGTTTAAGATCGTCTTATTCGCGCCCGAGATTCCCGGCAACACTGGGAGTATCGGGCGCACCTGCGTCGCTCTTGATTTAGAACTTATCCTGATCAGGCCTTACGGATTCGAGATCGATGAAAAAGCGGTTCGACGTGCAGGTCTTGATTACTGGAAGCACGTCCAGCTCCGGGAGTTCGACTCTTGGGATGATTTTTTGGCCCGTGAAATACCCCCTCGTGAGAAGCTCCTGTTCTTCGAGAACACCGGAGCAAAACTTCACTATGAAGCGCCCTACGCCGCTGATTGCTACCTGATCTTCGGTGGTGAAACTCGAGGCCTCCCCAGGGAGGTAGAGCAAGAATTCTCTCAACAAATGTACCAGCTCCCCATGTTCTCAAAAGAGATTCGATCCCTGAATCTCTCCAACGTGGCGACGGCCGTTGCTTACGAGTGTCTTCGGCACCTCCTGTAGCTAACGCTCCCAGTCGAGTTTGCGACGAACCTCGGCGGCGTACTCCTCGCGCGTAAGAATTTTGGCCATGCGAAGTTTTTCCAGGATAGCATCCATGCGTTTTCTAGCAAAACGAGAAAGCTTCTTTTTTCTGAAGGAAACAGAATAGCGTTTGGGACTCGGGAGTAGCATAGCGAGAAAGGCACTCTCCCGAGCGTTGAGTGCCGAAGGACTCTTATGGAAATAGAAGGCAGTCGCCGCACCAATGCCGAAGACACCGGGCCCAAACTCTATGACATTAAGATAAGTCTCTAGGATCTTATTTTTTGGGAGGACGATCTCAACTTTCCTGGTAAGAATCGCCTCATTCATCTTGCGCCACAGAGTACGCTCCTCGGAGAGATAAAGATTCTTCACAAGCTGCTGCGTGATCGTGCTCGCCCCGCGGAACTTGCCGGCAATGATCATATCACCTAGTGCTGCCTTAATCTGATCGAGGTCGAGGCCCTCGTGCTCATAGAAACTCCAATCCTCGGACAAGATGATCGCCCACTTGGTGTAACGAGAAATCGCCGTCAGATTTACCCAGCTGGGAGGCCTGTTCCTGCGGAGCTCGTAGGTGACAGATTCATTTTTTACAATGGCGTGGGGGTAGTGGGTCTTAAGCCGAAGGACGTCTTGGGAGTCGTAGATAGCGACGGACCCCAGTATCGCACCCACGAAGAGGGTTAGGATGACTAGGCCAAGGGCCCAACCCGGATGGAGTTTTTTTAAGCTTGGTGGTGTGAGAGTGACCATGTACCGGTATGATTATAGCCGATGAATACTTTTTGCCGCGATTTTAATGACGGAATCTGCCGCTCCTGCGATCAGCTCGAAGTGGATTACAGCGATCAGCTCAAACGCAAGGAAGTGCTCCTCCGTAAGGCACTCGGTCATATGGCGCCCATGGAACTAATTCCGTCGATGCCCTCCCCACTCAAGGGCTTTCGGAATAAAGCAAAATTCGTCGTGACGGGAGAGACACGATCACCGTTGATTGGTCTTCTTGGGCAGGAGTCCCCAGATGATGGTCGGGAGCTCCTCAACTGCCCGCTGCATGTTCCGGAGCTGAACGCTTGCCTACCCGTGGTTAAGGAATTTATTACTCTGGCCAATCTCACGCCTTACAGGATCTCGGAGCGTAGTGGTGAACTTAAAGGTCTCATCCTATTTTTTTCTCCTGAAACTCGTGCACTCTACTTGAGATTTGTTCTTCGCTCAAAGGAATCCTTGGATCGGATTCGAAAGCACCAAAGCTTTCTCCTGGAGCGTATGCCTGCTCTTCGCTGCCTCTCGGCCACTATCCAACCCATTCACAAGGCCATCTTAGAGGGAGAAGATGAAATCTTTCTCTCCGAAGCGACTTCCATCCCCCACCGAATTGGGACCGTAACTTTAGGTGTTGATCCCCGGGCCTTCGTTCAGACGAATCAATTGATCGCAGGAGAACTCTATAGGACAGCAGCAGAGTGGGTACGGGCATCACCAGGGGATCGCTTCCTTGAGCTTTTCAGTGGTCTTGGTGCCTTTAGTTTTTTCTGTGCCCCGTTTGTTTCAGATTGTCTGGGAATCGAAGTCAACGGAGATGCGGTGAAAGCGGCCAATCGGACGGCCTCTGAACTCGGACTCAAGCACCTAATGTTTAAACAGGCGGATGCGGAAACGGTGGGAGATGAGCTCAAGGCCTTCCGGCCAGATACCGTTCTGGTGAATCCTCCACGGCGAGGTATAGGCACGGCCTCAGATCTTCTTCTCGAGGCAAAACCCCGAACCATTCTCTATTCGAGCTGTGAATACAAGAGCCTCGCCACCGACCTATTAAAGCTCGCTGCCGCTTATGAAATTGAAGCGGCGATGATCTTCGACATGTTCCCACACACGTCTCACTTCGAGACATTGGTCAAGCTTCGCCGCCGGAGTTAGTTTGGCCGACTGAACTTTGTCATGAGCTTCAGACCAGAAAAGATAAGCTCGTAGCGAGCGTTCTGCGCCGGAGCAGAAACTTTTCCTGATGTTACGGAGATGACATTGTCTTTTCTTACATCAACGATTCGAAATTCGTCTTTTCCGCTCACGAGGATCCAATCCCGTTCAGTTTTCTCCAGAGGCTCGCCCACGCTCGCCGCTTTAAACGCCTTCTTGCAAGACCAAACCCTCTGCATGAACGAAGGTAATACGTCGTATTGAGAGGTCACGTGGTTAAATTCCGCTGGTCTACGCTCGGGTGTTACCCAGAGAAGTGGAACGTTGGGCCCCGTTGGGCCAGGGAATGCTCCAGTGATCAAGATGTGAGTATTGCGAAGGAGTTCTTCCTTCTGGAGATCCATGATGATCTGATGCACCAGCTTATCGGCTTCCAGGGACCGCTGACTAAGAACCACAGATAGGAAATAAGGCTGAAGCTCTCCTCCAGATCGGTTCATAAGCCACTGTTTAAAGCGGATCATGGTTTCAGCATCCTCTGAAAAATTCCCGACAGTCGACTTGCCACTATCGAGTGTCACGACTTCATAACGGCGGTCAGTGAGTTCCCGGAGGATGGCAGGCCGAGTTTTAAGGTCTATAGAAGGCTTATAGGATGCAGGCACTGAGTAAAGAAGGGAGAAGAGTCCGCCCTCAACATCGGTAGCGACGCCCATGTTCGAATTAAAATTTAGCGCGTGCCGCTTCATGTGAAAGGTTTGCGGCATCATCTCAGGGGTATAGTCGGCCGTGCTCCATTCGCGCAAAACTATCAAAACAACGTTCGGATTTTGCTTTCCCTGGCAAACAAGATTGTCCGAGGGGTAGTAAAATCGCCGGTTGTCATGGAACTCATGTGCTAATCGAGGGATATGGAAGTTGAGCGGCAACATATCGGCCAGTTTAGGATGAATATCATTAGTCCAATGCAAAACTTTGCTTGTCCCAAGACACAAGATGATAAGAAGTAAGTACCAGTTACGGATCGGGTTACTGAATCGACCAGACATATAGCGCCAAAGCGCATCACCGCGGACCCAAAGGAAGACGGTCATCACTAAGGCACCTGTTGTTAGAACCAACACCCCAGCACTCGAGCCAATAAGGTGATGAATTCCTTGCTCAGCAAGAAGCTTCGATAAGTAACTGTAGATATGCAGGTGGTAACTAGAGAAAGAGAGCGCATCAACAAATATAAAGAGATTCAGAGTCAAAATTAACAGCAGCGCCCAGAGACGAGAGATGTAATAACTCGGAAGGAGCAAGATCACGGGACAGAATAAGAGGAAATAGACGGCAGCGTTAAGAAAGCCTAGGTGCCCGATAAAAGTCACGATGAGATAGACCCAATCAACCTGAGTCTCCGGAAGAATGAAACTCCTGAGATAGAGCACAGCGATGAGAGACGAGAAAGGCCAGGAGAGACCGAAAAAGAGTTGTCTCCCCCATGCGAGCGTAAAATTCCTGCGATTCATCGAGTTTTTTATCATGCCCTAAGTTTAAACAAAGGTTCTTGTAAGATCAATAATGCATCACCCTAAGTTCTGAAATTTTCAGGATTTCTCGAAAGTTGTATGAGTTGTCGAACAGCTGTATTATCATTAAAACAGAGGTGCTATATGATCATACAACACTCGCTTTTAATCCTAGAACAGCTAACCAAAATTGAGGCATTAATTCATGAGATCGAACGATTGATCGATAATGAAAGTTTACCGATCCAGCGAGAAAAAATAATTTTGGGGATCTTGAAGAGCCGGGAGCTGGAGCGCTCCCGGAAAAACAGTAAGGGCCAACTAAAATAGGAAATCAACACCGAGACCGAAAAAGTCTTGCCGCCGCTTCAGCGCTATACCAGAGCCGTTAACCTCACGGTCATAGCGTGCGTTGCGGGACATGTCGTAACGGAAGCTAGCAATAAATGTATCCGTGATCAGGTACTTCGCCCGAAAGACAAAGTCCAAGTCAACGTGAGAAGGATCAACGATCCGGTTTGTATCCGACTTCTGATCAACCTCACCTAGGCGGCTGGCCTGAGCAGATAATAAGATCATAAACTCGTTAACCGGCCGGTATTGATAGGTCGCACGCAGGTAGGCGTCCAGGGAGCTATCAATATCGAAGTTCTCGTCGCCCGCAGACGCCTTTTGCACCCGCTCTCCATCCTGGTGATAGATAGCTCCGGCCGCTAGTTGCCATTCATTGGCCTCGTTCCACTTTCGACCCATGCGGGCGTTAAACTCCAGACTGTTGCGACCTGCAGAGAAGTTCCCATCGGCCGAATCTTGCCCAACAGAATACCCAGTTTCAGCGTCTTGAAGGTTAATCCGAGCGACCGCACCGAAATCCACGTTGTAGCGGTCAGAGTTTTGATTGAATAGGCGGTAATTAGCTGCGAGCGTAGGTGCGGCCAAGCCATCTTGAGAGAAAGCGGCGTTGGTTTTAGTCGTATTGTCTTCAACTTCACGATCCCAGGCATAATCGAGCCCGAGGACGACATTGAGCTGATCAGAAATCCCGAAGCCAAAACGAGTTTCTGAAAGTACACCTCTGGTCTCTAGTTCAGAGCCAGTTTTCGGAGTCTCTTTACTGAATGTCTGAGTCAGATCCTGGGCGAGGTTAAATTGTCCCTGCTTGAGGAAGTAATTCACGTCGCCGAATTTTAGCTCTTCTGCGGCGTAAGATGAAGACACGGCCAGAAAGGCGGCCACCGCAAACAATTTTCTCATCGATGAGACTCCTTGTGTTTCGGATAAAGTGTACTCTTTCATTTAGAAAATAACTAATGGATTTTCCTGACAGGGGACCGGGGCCAAAAGGAACCTGGGCAAATAAAAAGGGCCCGGTAAAACCGGGCCCCCAAAAACTTATCTCGTTAAGAGATTAGAAACGGTAA
>JAIYDC010000123.1 GCA_027487685.1 Pseudomonadota bacterium
CGGGGCAGGGAGAGCTTAAGAAAGTGCGCTTCGATCCTCTTTTCATCGTCAATCACACCTGTGCAACACTTAGGGCGAATATCAATCGATTGATAAGGAAAACTTGGTGTACGACTAAGAATCCAAGGCGACTCCAGGATCATTTAGATATCTTTATGTATTACTACAACGCCATTCTGCTACCCCAAGGGTAACACCAATATTCGAGGGCAGTTTTCAAGAGTTAAGGCGATCTTAGATACGACTTAAACGGGAGATGTGAAATCTGTTGTGAGAGCGCTTAAAGTTTAGTGAAGGGAAGTTTTAATTTACCTGCCTTAAAATCTCGGTAGAGTCCACTATTACCAATCTTCTCTTTGAGTCGTTGCCAATTCTCGTAGGGAATAGGATACATGCTTTGAAAGTTTCCAATTGAACCCAGGAGAAGCTTGGCCTGCTCTTTATTTTTTTCTCCGTATTCCAACAAGCGATAAATAGCTTTGAAGTCGGCCCCTCTTTTGAGAGCAATTGCCCAGCAGGGGACCTGATTGTTGGTTACGTGAATGACCTCAAAGTCCCCACTGGTGCTCCCGTTCTGCTGAGTCCCAAGGGCCTGCGAGATTAAAGTCTGGGGTAGCTGATAAACAGGGGCGATGAAAGCTTGAACTTTTTTAGAGGTAAGAGCAGCTTTAAGCTCCTCTTCGGAGCCTCCCATGAAGAGCCTGTTATATTTGATAGGAGTTTTGGTCAAGTACACGACAGACTCACGTCCATCAAGGAAGGCGAGGTCTTTGCCATCAAGCTGTTTAATGCTCTTGAACCCTGAGGACTTGAGAGTAACAATTTGGACTTCACGATAACACCTCCCTCCTGGGTCTAAGGCCATCACGAGACTGTATTCCTTACCCATAACTTGTTTCTCGAATGGCTCAATAATGAGGGCAGTAGCATCAACGAGGCTAAAGGGTGGCTGAGAGCGGTGGAGGATGCTGATATCTATCGGCGTAAGTTTCAATTTAAGCTTTAACTTCGACAGCTCCGCGTCGAGATCCTTAGGACTAAGAGAGGGAAATTTCGTGTTCCACTCCTCTCCGATATAAGCAGTTCCCTTGATATCTAGGAAAAGTTCCTGCAGCTCAGGAAGGGGGGCCTTTTTCAGCGATTGCGGAAGGGAAGTAGGTACGACTTTGGCAGGGGGAGTCGTTTGTTGAGGAATTAATGCTCCATTTGTAGGCCTTGGTGCCTGAGCAAAGCAAAGCGGTAACTCAACAATAATGAGGAAAGCGAGCAAACTAAGCTTCATGATTTAGTCCTTGGTTGTAGGTAAAAGTTTCTCTGCCAGTCAAGATAGCTCCCCAGAGCTGTAGACCTGCGCGGATATCTGGCATGAAAGGCCAATCAAAAACCAGAAGAGAAATAATAAATGATCGTAAAGTCATAAAAAATATATCACTCAATTAGTAAAAAAATCCACTCACTCAAAACACTAAAGAACAGGACAAGAAGATTTACCTTGAAGAATGCTTCCTTCTTCACAGACAGTAACCTCAGCATTGTCATTTTCAAAGAAACCTCTCAGAGGATAAAGCTTTTCCAGGCCCCCCCCAGCTGACTCAGAACCAGGCCTTCGGTAAGGCCAACGAACCTTAATACCAACAGCTTCAACCCCCTTCTCTACGCCAAAACGAACACCAGTTTCATTCTGTGACGGAAGTCCCCCCTGAGACGATTCGGCCCAGCGCCGTTGGACGATTTTTCCTGACTTGGTTTGAGTGTAAAGCATAACCATAGCGCCGATTCCGTCGGTATTCGATTTCGCCGGACTTAAGTGAACCGTAAGACTCCTCCGCCCGGGATAGCGTCCCGTATTTTGGAAAAAGTAGAGTCGCGGTGGAATCTCTGCCAGACGAATATTGTTCTGTGCCGTAAGGATATCTGGCAAGCCGTCCCGGTTAGCATCAAGAGTGATCGTCGCACCTGGGTTAACCACGTCCACCCCTGTCTGGGACGCCACGTTCACAAAAGCATGGTTCTCATCTTGCTCAAAAAGAACCAGACGAGATAAGGGTGGAAACCCGGAATTATCAACCAAGATATCAATACGTCCGTCGATGTTATAGTCAAGCCAGACACCTCTTCGATCTCCCTGATTCCATCCCTCCGAGGCATCACTCACGTATTCCGTCCGAAGGAAGTACGGCGGATAGGTTTCGCGGGAACCCGTAAGCATGCTCGATCGGTCTACCGAGTCATTGTCGTAGGCGTGAGAGAGCTCCCCAAGAAAAACGTCCATGAGCCCATCGTCGTTATAGTCGGTGCACGCGCTAAAAAATGAGCGGCCTCCACCTGTGGGAATAAGACTCCCGTCGGGATCTGAGGCATAGTTCGAAAGGGGCCCCACATCCTCGAAGTAGCGCTCACCGGTGCGGGGTTCTTTTAAGTTCATCCAAAGCTTATTCTTGTGGCCTGAAGACGAAACCGTCAGGATGTCGGGCCAGCCGTTCTGGTCGATGTCACAACTTGATGCTCCGTAAGTGGGTCGGGCGTTGGGCGGGAAGAGCTGATCCGACGTTTTATCTCCTTCTCCCAAAAGAAGTGCTGTCACGTCCTCAAACTTCTTTCCGTCGCGGTTCCGAAGAAGCCGGTCCTGGACTGGAATATACTCTCCCCTACGGTTGTCAAACCAATTGGAGACAAAGAGGTCGGGCCACCCATCTAAGTTATAGTCCAGGATAGTAAGTCCTGAAGTCGGCTCCGCAGGAAGAGTAAGCGCTCCAGGAACTTCCTGGAAAACAAGTTTATTCTCAACCAAAACGCCAGTGTAATACTTCAATGGAACCTGACCCACCTCCGAGCGCTGGTTCAAAACTCCCGAGACGAGATCGGGGATCCGGTCCCGGTTCAAGTCTGCGAAAACGAGGAAGCTTGCTTTGAAGTCCACAGGTAGTGGATCGTGGGTCCAGGGTGTGAAACGCTTTTCGCGTTCACTCCAGATATAAAAACGAGGCCTAGAGTAATAACTGGGGAGAATCGCCAGGTCAGTGAATCCATCGCGATTCAGATCAACAGCATTCAGGGCCACGGCGTTGAGGTTGGCCAGTCCCACCTCCTCCGTCCGATCTGTAAAGCTTCCGCTCTCACGAACAGTAGGACCATAGTTAACGGTCTGAACCTTCTTCGTAAGCGCATCGAGCTCAGATGAAAGCCGCAAGGCCTCCTCGTCCACATTCTTCTTAGGCGCGGCACAGGCAACGAGCCCCATCAGAAGAAGGGTCGCTGCTCCGTGCTTTATGTGCGCATTAAAAGTCGATGATATCAAAGCCAAAGCCATCGCGCTCGCTCACCGCCTTAGAAATCTTAGGAATGAGTTTGTCGTAGCTAGAGTTTAGCCGCTTATAGTTTTTCGTAAACGTCTGCCGGCTATCCCGCATGATGAGTTCGGTCATAAGTGTGACGTACTCTTTGTCTTTCTCTGAAACGCTCGCCTTGTTAAGAATCGCCGTTGTGCGTGATAGAACACAAAGCTGGGCATACAGTTCGATCGCCATGTTAGCGATCCGCATTTGAAGAAGCTCGTTCCCGATAATGTTTTTACCAAACTTGATGATGGTATTTTCAACGGCGATGGAGAAATCCTTAAGCATCGATATAAAGTGATTACCGTGACCCTCGAGTGAAGGATGGACCTTTGTGAGCGTCTTATTGCCGAAGCGCTTGGACATGCGTTTCTTAGCGAAATCCGAAAGGATACCCACGGACTTGATCGGATCCTGGAACGCCTTTGAAACATCGGCGATTTTGCCAAGGTCCTTAAGATCATCAGAAGGGCCCTTAATCCCGGAGAGGGCGGTAAAGATCCTTAGAATCTCATTGGTTCCCTCAAAAATCAGATTAATCCGGCAGTCACGCATGATGCGCTCATAGGGATACTCTTTCATGTACGCATTTCCGGCCGCGATCTGCGTTGCCTTATCGATGGTGTCCCAGAGTTTCTCAGAGCAGTACACTTTACAGATCGCTGACTCATGCTCGAACTGGTGCATCCCTTGGGTGATTTTACCTGTTGTCATATAGACCATGGATTCGCAGGAATAGATGTTGGCCGCCATGGTCGCCAGTTTCTCTTGAATCAGCCCGAAGGTGTCGATGGTCTGGCCAAACTGTTTGCGGGTTTTTGCCTGATTTGTTGCCAGGGCGAGGATCATTTTCATGCCTCCGACACAGCCCGAGCCAAGTGAGAGGCGGCCAGTGTTGAGGACGTTCATGGCAATTTTGAAGCCCTTGCCCGGTTCGCCGATGATATTCGATGCTGGAACCTTGACGTTATCAAAATAAACAGCACGGGTCTCCGAAGCCCGGATCCCCATTTTGTCTTCCTTCTCACCAAACGAAATGCCCTCACGTTCTTTCTCCACGATGAAGCAAGTGATCTTTTCAGACTTTCCACCCTTACCATCATCATGCTCTGTTTTCGCAAAGACGCTGTAAAAGCCGGCCAGACCTGCGTTCGTGATCCAAAGTTTCTGACCATTGATGGTGTAGGTCCCGTCAGCATTTTTAGTCGCCTTAGTCTTGATTGAATAGGCATCCGAGCCAGAGCCTGGCTCAGTCAAACAGAATGCCGCGAACACCTCCCCGCTTGCGAGCTTCGGGAGCCAAAATTTCTTCTGTTCTTCGTTGCCATCGTTGATGAGGGCCTTGTAGCCGATGGACTGATGGGCACCCAAGGTCGTGGCAATCGCACCGTCGATACTAGCAACCTGTGAAAAGACACGGGCGTAAAGGGTCGTATCTAGCCCGAGCCCTCCGTACTCTTCTCCCACCCCCAGGCCACAAAGACCAAGGCCTGCCAGACCTTCCAGGACTTCCGTGGGAATTTTTGATTCCCGGTCGAACTTCACTGAATCGATGCTTCTTTCCGCGAATTTCTCAACGGCGTCAACCATCGCTTTTGCCATCTCAACCTGCGCCTCTGAGAGGTTCGGGTAAGGAAATACTTCATCTTCGTGGACTTCACCATAGAACATGCTGGCGACAATCGACGGGATTTCTTTTGTACTTTCGTGTGCTGACATACGGGCCTCTTTAGAAAGATTAGTTTTTACAAGATGATTATATGGTCCCTGAGAGATTAAATACAGCGTTTCGCAAAAAGCAAGCGTCTAGCTTTGCCATAAGGAGACTAGATTCATCAGGAATTAAAAGAGTCTGACCATCCAAGTAGGACTTAATATCCATGCTGGCACTTGCACAGAACAGCAAATATGATGACAATTAATTGATGATAAATAAATTCAAAGACTTCCTCAAAAAACTCTCCTGGCGGCGAAACCGGTCAGATACACATCAGGATGAGATCCTCGATGAGGATCAGCTCCCTCCAGGCGCCGTCGTTGAAGAAGAGGGTACAACCTCAGGTGTAGAAGAGAGTCGCCTATCATCGTGGCGCTCAAGAATAAAAATCCCCAAGTTGCGTCTCCCGAAACTTAGCCTTCCCAAGCTCCGCCGATCTAATGAAGATCACACTGAAATAGCCCCTCTGACTGCAGAATTAGGCCGGCCATCCTTTCGCGATCGGCTCGCAGGCATCGGCGCCCGCCTCGGGAACCTAAAACTTCCCGAAGGTGCCAAAAGTCGGGTAGGAGAGGGTCTCTTCGCGCTCTCACCCAATATCACGAAAAGTATCGAGAGAGTCCTTTCCCGTGAGGCGCGGGAGACTGTACACCAGATTGGCCTCGTTTCTCTCATCACTCTTGTGACCTACACGCTGGGAAAAGGCACTGCCCTTTACCTTAAGGGTACGCCAGTCATGAATACACCCAAAAACTTTGAGGTCGCACTTAACTTAGATGGCGACTTCAATGTGGGGACTCTCGCCCAGGTCCGTGGGATTAATATCTTCCGCACGAACACTGGTCTCGGGGCCAAGAAGAAGGATGTGGATTCCAAATGTGACTCCGCTGAACAGGCAAGTTCACTTCCGATCAAGCTCGTGAACACGATCGTCCTTCAAGATGCAGTGAAATCACTCGCGTCAGTCCAGGTGCGGGGTGATCGCGTCCTCCAGGAAATCCGGGAGGGAGAACAGATCTCGAACCTTGCTAAAATCTTTAAGATCACGCGCCTCGAAATCTTAGTCAAAAACCTTGAAAATGGCATCTGCGAGACCATCACCTCGGAGAAGGCCCGGGAAGTGCGCTCCCCTATTTCCGTCATGACACCGGAACAGAGCCGCCAGTTCAAGCAAACAAAGAAGCTTCCTGGAATCGAAAACGCAGGCAACAAGTTCACGATCACGAAGACCCTCCTGGATGAGAAGTTAAAAGATATAGGATCTATCCTCACCCAGGCTCGAGCGGTGAAAATCCAGAACCCGGATGGCACCCTGGCGTTTAAGATGACGGAGATGGACCCACAGGGGATCTTCCCGTACTTGGGTCTTCAGGATCAGGACATTATTACCAGCATCAACGGCAAACCGATTTACGATCTCAACGAAGTGATGGGGCTCTTTGCCAGGATAAAAAATATGGACAAGCTTCAGCTCGGAGTAAAGCGCGAAGGGTCCGAGTCCATGCTAGATTACAATATAAAAAAATAAGGATGACCGGTAATGAAGACAAGATGTCAGAAAATGCCTTTCATAAGTTCTCTCTTCTTCGTGTCACTCCTGGTGGGAAACTTCGAAGCCCAAGCGCAGTTTAACAAATACCGTTCCCAGACTCGGTTCAATACGAACACGGGCGGAGGAACCCCTCCTGTTACAGGTGCGCCCGGCGTGGCCAGTGATGTTGATTCGATGACGGCAGAAGATGCGGCCGCGGCACTAAAGGCGGCGGAGAACATCGAGGCCGCGGCCGAATCGGCTGCCGCTTCGGAAGAAGCTGAAAACGATTCGGCGTTTGAACCCGATATCGACGATGAGGCGAATCAGACGACCTTTGGAGACCGGCCAGCAGAGGGCCAAGGTGTTCCCGCCAAAGGGAATAAGTATGTCAATCTTAACCCTGAAACGGCCTTTGGCCCGGAGATCGTCGAGAGCTTTGACTTCCCTGACACAGACATCATGGAAATCACTCGGCATATGCAGAAGCTCACCGGCATTAACCTCATTCTTGACAAGGACGTGAAGGGAAAAGTCTCCATCATCGCCCCCACGCCGATCACCGTCGGCGACGCCTGGAAGGCGTACCTGGCCGCTCTCAATATGGCCGGCTACTCTTTGATAAAGACCGGCGCCTTTTATAAGGTCATTAACGCCCGGGACATCCGCTACACTCCAACCAAAATCTATACCGGAAACTACACTCCCGACACTGAGAACTATGTCATGCGAGTCATCTCGCTGAAGTCCGTTTCGGCCGCCGAGATCGCCCGGAACTTCCGTCCCTTCATGTCGCGCTATGGACGGATCATTGACATAAAACAAACCAATACGATCATCATCGCCGACACGGGCTCAAACATTAACCGCCTGGCCAAGATGGTTAAATTTCTCGATGTGCCCGGACACGAGGAGTCCCTTCAAATCGGGAAGGTCAAGAACTCCTCCGCCCAGGAAATCGCGAAGCTTCTCGACAATATCCTTAAAGGCGGTAGTGGCGGCGCCGGTGGAAGACCAGGAAGCGCGACCCCGAGATTCACCGGAGGTGCTGGAGGAAACGAATCGACCTCGATGATTTCCCGGATCATCGCTGAGCCACGGACTAATTCTATTATTGCGATGGCCAACGCTGAAGGAGCAAAACAGCTCAAGGATCTGATCTATAAGCTTGACGTAAAGCTCGTCTCATCGGGCTCTAACCGAGTCCATGTCTACTATCTTAACTATGGCGACTCCGAAGAGCTGTCAAAAACCCTCTCGAGCATTGTCTCTGGTGCGGCCCAACCCGGCGGGGCCGGTGGTGCAGGGGGGGCTTCGCGCTTTAGTTCCTTTGGCGGAGGTGGCACTGGGGAGAACCCGATATTCTCGGCCGAGGTGAAAATAACTTCAGACAAAAACAATAATGCTCTCGTCGTAACGGCTTCTCCCACTGATTGGTTGACCTTAAGAGATGTGATTGGGAGGCTTGATATTCCCCGTGACCAGGTCTATGTTGAGGGATTAATCTTGGAGGCCAATGTGACTAAGGATCGAGGCTTTGGAGTGGAATACGCCGGCGCCTACGGGCAGGGGAACATTCAACGGGCCGGGTTCACAAAGCAGTCTTCAGGGCTCTTTAACCTACTGACATCAGGCGTGCCTCAATCGGTCGGAGCATTCGTTGGTGGTTTTGGACTTGGACCTTCTAGAAAAGTCAACGTCCCAGGTGCCAATGGAGCTTCATCGGAGGTTAGGATCAACGCGATCAGTGGATTCATCAGAGCAATCGCCTCTCATCAGAGTACGAACATCCTAGCGACGCCACAAATCCTGGCACTGGACAACACCGAGGCAACGTTCGAAGTCGGGGACACAGAACCGATCCAGAACCAAACGATCGGTCAGGGGGTTTCTTCCTTCAGCACCACCCAGCAAGAAGCAAAGCTCTCGCTCAAGATCACGCCGCAAATCAACAAGGTTACGAGATTCGTTAAACTCAAGATCAACCAGAAGATCGACGACTTCAAGGCCGCGTCGGGGGGCGATACGCCAGGCCGGGGCCGGCCGACGACAACACGAACCGCTATAACCGAGGTCATGGTCAGGGACCGCGACACCATCGCCATGGGTGGTCTCCTCCGGGACCGCGAGGTGGTCACGAACAACAAGATTCCACTCCTAGGGGACATCCCCGTCCTCGGCTGGCTGTTTAAGAATAAAAGCCGAGTGGTGGAAAAGGTGAACATCCTCTTCTTTATGACGCCGAAAATCCTCTCTCCTTACGATAAGACGGCCTCGAAGAACTCGAAGGAAATCCTCGACCGCCGGAAAAAGGGAATGAATTCGATGTTCGACGATGACCAGCGGGACCCGAACGAGAGATTCACTAAGGACCTGAATGCGAAAATGGACAAGCAAATTGAGGGCCCACTCTACGATAAAGCAGACGCGGACCACTACCGGAACTTAAATGAAGTCGATGTTCAACCTACAGATGAGGCGGAACAACCGGAACTCGAGACCCCGGACTACCAGGAAATTCGGAAATCGGTGAAATAAATGACGATCGAAAACGACTTCATCAGAACCGCGGAACATGGCCGGGAGAAGCTCGGAGAGCTCCTGATCAAGTACACTACCCTCACCCGTGCTCAGCTCGATGACGCCCTCGAGCAGCAACGGATTGACGGGGGACTCATCGGAGATATCCTCTTAAAGCGCAACTTCATTCATCCCCATGAACTGGTGAAGGTCGTCTGTTTACAAATTGGCATCCCCTACCTCCCGGACATCAAGATTGAAGAGATCGATCCGAGTGTGGTGAAGGATCTGTCGATTAACTACTCAAAGCACCACGAAGTCCTGCCCTGCCTCGAGACTGACTTCTCCGTTACCGTACTGATGAGTAATCCGTTTAACACCAATGTTGTTAACGACCTTACGATGATCTTTAAAAAAGAGATCAAAATTCTTTGCACCACGTCGCTTAAAATTCAGGACGCGATCAACAAGGTCTACGAGAAGGCGAATCGAAATATCGTTGATTCTATCGAAGATGAGACCTTTGAGGAAAACCTTGACCTGGAAGGGCCCATCGACATCCTTGATTCAGCGGCCGATGAAGCTCCCGTCATTCGGTTCGTGAACTCGGTCATCTTCCGCGCCGTCAAAGAGCGCGCCTCGGATATTCACATCGAACCTTATGAACGAGAAACCGTCTACCGCTTCCGGATCAACGGTGTGATGACGGAGATCCTCCGCCAGCCGAAAAAAACCCACGCAGCGGTTTCTTCGCGGGTGAAGGTTATGGCCCGTCTCGACATCGCTGAAAAGCGCCTTCCCCAGGATGGAAGGATCAAAATCAAAATCGCCGGAAAAGACATCGACATTCGACTCTCCACCGTACCGATCCAGGCGGGTGAGCGGATCGTTATGCGGGTTCTCGAGAAAAACAACACCGCACTTAATCTCGAGACCCTGGGCTTCCGGGGAAAAGTCCTCGAAGGTCTTCAGGAACTCGGTGGACGAAAGCACGGCGTTCTTTATGTCACCGGACCTACGGGCCATGGTAAAACCACAACCCTCTTTGCCATCCTCGACCGGATCAAAACTCCGGATAAGATGATCATCACCGTGGAAGATCCTGTGGAATATGAGATCCCAGGGATTTCTCAAATTCAAGTAAATCACAAGATTGAACTGACCTTCGCGATTGCTCTACGCTCCATTCTTCGTCAGAATCCAGACGTGGTGATGATCGGAGAGACTCGAGACCGGGAAACAGCGGAGATCGCCATCAACGCGTCTCTAACAGGTCACTTCGTGCTCTCTACTCTTCACACCAACGACGCCTCTTCGGCCCCAACTCGACTCATCGACATGGGAGTTCAGCCCTTCCTGATCTCCTCCTCCCTCGCAGGGGTCCTCGCCCAGCGGCTTATCCGGAAACTCTGCTCAGCGTGTAAAGTTCGCACCACCCTTTCGGACTTCGAAAAAACCGTTCTCGATGTGGACGAAGTCCCCGATCACGCCACGATCTTTAAACCTGTGGGTTGCCCTCGCTGTTCGAACACGGGTTACTCGGGTCGAACCGTCGTGTCGGAGCTTCTCCTCATCAACGACGAAATCCGCGCTCTCATTATCCAAAAGACTGACTCGGCGACGATTAAGAAGGCAGCGGTACGAGCAGGCATGCGGACACTCCGAGGTGACGCCATGGATAAAATTTATGAAGGAACCACTTCAGTAGACGAAATCATGCGCGCGATCAACGCAGAAGAGGCAGAGTAATATGCCGATCTACGCTTACAAAGGGATGGACCGTACCGGGAAAGAAGTCCGAAACACCCTCAATGTGGACAGCATTGCCACCGCCAAGCAGCGCGTGAAATCCATGGGAATCATGCTGATCGACATCCGCGAACAGAAAGCTCAGAACACTGGTGCCGGAGGTGGCATTCTTCGGTTTGGGGGTTCTGTACCCGTAGATGACCTCGCTATGATGACCCGGCAGCTGGCCACTCTTATTAAGGCCAAGATTCAGATCGTCGAGGCCCTCGCGGCACTCACCGATCAGGTGGACAATGCCAACCTCCGGCTCGTCCTGGCCGACCTCCGTCAGAAGGTGAATGAAGGGGCGTCCCTTGCTAAGGCACTCCAGGACCATCCCAAAATCTTTAACTCCATTTATGCCAACATGGTTGAGGCCGGTGAGGCTTCCGGAACGCTGGAGATTGTTCTCCTCCGGCTCGCCGACTTCACGGAGTCTCAGGTGAAGCTTAAAAATAAGATCAAGGGTGCCATGACCTACCCCGTTATCATGGCTGTGTTCGGCTTTGTGATGATGAATGTGATCTTTATCTTTGTTATCCCGAAGATCGCCAAGATCTTCATTTCCATGAAAAAAGAGCTCCCGGTCATCACCCAGATCTGTATTTGGATCTCAAACTTCCTTGTGAATTACTGGTGGCTGGTCATCGTCGCCATCTTGACCACAATCTACGTCACACTGAAATACATCAGTACTCCATCAGGAATGTCCCGCTGGCACGCACTGCAACTGAAGCTTCCTATTCTCGGGATTATGGTGAAAATGATTAACGTCAGTCGCTTCTGCTCAACTCTTGGGACCCTCATGAACTCCGGGGTTCCCATCCTGACGGCCCTCACGATCGTCAAGAACCTGATCCCGAACGTCCACATGAAAGATGCCGTCGAGAAGGCACGGCAGTCCGTCTCCGAGGGGGCTTCTCTGGCCCAGCCCCTTATCCAGTGCGGCTATTTCCCGCCTCTCGTGACTCACATGATAAAACTGGGAGAACGGTCCGGGGAACTTGAGCCCATGTTAAAAATCATTTCAGAAAATTACGAGGATCAAGTACAATCACGTATCGGCGGACTAACATCGATACTCGAGCCCATCATGATGATCTGTCTTGGTTTGGCGATCGGGTTCATCGTCTTTGCCGTTGTTATTCCGATGATGAATATGAATTCGCTCCGCTAACGGTCATGATGAATACCATCTTCAGCTTATTCGAAGGAGATTAAGAGATATGTTTTCTAACGCGCAAAAGATTCTAAAGTCCCAGGCAGGCATGAGTTTGATCGAAATCCTCATTGCCCTGACACTCCTCGCCCTCGCCGGTACATTCGTCGGAGGCAAGGTGTTTGAGCAGCTCCAGGAAGGAAAGGTCTCCTCGGCCAGGATTCAGATTAAGTCCATCGCGGACCGTCTGAAAGAGTTCCGCCGGGATTGTAATTACCTTCCCACCACGGATATGGGCCTAGATGCACTGGTAAATAAGCCTGAAGGCGGCCGCGAATGTAAGCGCTACGCTCCAGGTGGCTACATCGAGGGCGGAAAAGTTCCAATGGATCCATGGGATTCTGAATTCGTCTACGAGTCAGATGGCAAGACCTTCAACATCGTCTCCCTCGGCGCTGACAACGCGGAAGGTGGTGAAGGCACCGATGCCGATATCAACTACAAAGACCTCTAATCCAGAATTAGGTCAATTCCAGACTCCGGTCGTGCGGCCGCACGATCGGAGTCTTTTTAGTTTCTTCTCTACCGCTTCGAAGGTGACCTCTCAGCAAGGCTTTAGTCTCATAGAAATCCTTGTTGCTCTCGTCTTGGCGGCGATGATTTTTCTCGCCGTTCCTACCAGTGACACCGTCCAGAAGCACCGGAATCTCAAAAGTGCTGTTGACGACCTCGATCGTTCGGTCCGTTTCGCCGGGAACGAGGCCGTCCTAAGGAATACGGTAGTCCGCCTTAGGATCTCTCTCGATAAAGTTCCTGTGGAGTATACTGTTGAATATGGCCCTGCCGGCAATCTTCCCCTTCCGGACATGCCGGTTAAGGCCGGCCAGTCACTGCAAGATGAAAAGGCAGAAGCAGACAAACGCGCGGCCCTTGACCGTCAGTTCACGAAGGTTGAGGAGTTCGAGGAGATCAAACACGATATCTCAGAAGATGTCACCATCCTCGGCATGGCGAGTACGTCACAAAAAGAACTCGTGAAAGAAGGCGAAGCAACGCTGTACTTCTACCCCACCGGAGAGAAAGACGGGGGAATTATCATTTTCTCAACGATTGAGGAAATCGCTTACCTCGAAGTGGCCCCTTTCCTCTCCGAGACCAATAGTGTTTTCGAAACACTCAAAACTTCCGGCGTTGCGAAACTGGAGGATATCCTTCAAACTAAGATGGAAGAGGTGTATAAAGAGTGGCTCGCAAGATAATTGATGATTCAGGTTTTTCCCTACTCGAGGTGATGATTGCCATCACTCTCTTTGCGTTTTTCGTGACTGCCTTTCTTACCAGCCAGGGTTATAACGTAGAGGATTCGCGGCTCTCTGAAGAACAGCTTATCCTGCTCCAGCTGGCCGAACGGAAGATCAATGAAATTGTTCTTGATCCGCCAAAGTTCTCCAACGCCGACGATAATCTGAAAGAGACTAAAACCTTTGAGGAAAAAGAGTATTCCGGCTATGAGTACACGCTCGAACTTAAGCGGCTCACTGTTCCAGACTTCGCCCAACTCTTCGCGCAAAAGGGTGGGGCCTCTGAAGCAGCGAAGGATTCTTATGAGGGAGATTATTTTAACGAAAACACTTCCGGCCAGCGAAATTCGAGCGTCGAGAAGATGATCTTTGAAGAGCTTCGAAAAAACATCGAGCGTATTTTATGGCAAGCACGCGTGACTGTAACAAACAAGGAAACTAAATACAATTTTACTCTTTCAACCTTCCTCACCAACTATAATGAACGCATCCAACTCAACGTCGGTCTCTAAGGAAACCCTCGTCTCGGAAAGCGGCTTTACCCTGCTCGAGATCCTGATCGCGATCACGATTCTCGCACTCATTTCCCTCGCTGTAGTGAGCATCACTGAGAACGCTGCTATCACCAAAGAGCGCACAACTGAAGTGAATCAAAACAATCTCCAAATCGAAACTGCCATGAACCGTTTTGAATGGGATCTTTCACAGGTTTATTCGCCGCTCTACTTCTCAACACTCCTGAGTATGAACAACGCCCCTATAGGCACAAATCCACCGAACAACGCCGGGGATTCAGCTGTCGTTCCCCCGGTAAATCCTAACCCTGCTGGGAACATGGGACCACTCGCACAACAATACTTCGAACAGCTGGTGCAGCGCTTCGAGCGCAACGAGCACTTCATGGGTGTGAGCAAGGAGGGATTCCCGGTACCACGCTTCTACGCCCCAGAGAAGTCTGTTTTTGAATTCTTCACCTCCTCGAACCGGCGTAAAGTCGAGAACCAGAAACAGTCCCACTTCGCCTGGGTCCGCTACGCTCTTGCAGAGCAAACGCAGACTGAAGAAGAAGAAAAAAATACCAATATGCCAAAGGCCCTGAAAAGTTTTGTCCGTTACTTTTCGGCCGACGATCCGTATTCAGAGAAGCGGATCAACATCGATGACGCCGATCGCGTCAAAGGTGCAGTTCTCTTGAGAAACGTCGAAAAGCTCGAGTTTCAATTCTGGGACTTCCAACGCCGGAAATGGGAGACCTCACTCAGGAACATTCAGAACGGTGAGTCTATTGTCCGTGGGGTGAAGGTTCTCATCACCTGGTACGACTCTTTCGGCACCCAGCGCACGGCCTCGCGGATCTTCAGAACTCATTGGCCCATGGTTACTCCTCAGGACCAGACCACGGCCCCTCCGGTAGCTCAAGCAGGGGCCCAAGGGGGAGCACCGACCGGCGGCCTCCAGAGCGGAGTTCCTAATGGGTTTTAGAAAAGACGCCAAACTTATCCTCAAGAACGATCGCGGCATCGCACTCATGATGATCATGACGGCCATCCTCCTCCTTATGGCAATCTACGGAGAATTTACCTTCGAGTCGAAAATCGCCCGCTTGAAAGCGACAAATCTCCTCGATAGGGCCCAGGCCAAACTCCTCGCCGAGTCAGGGGTTCAATTGGCGATGACCCGACTTCGGCTATACAAGGAAGCCTTCAACACCGTCCAAAAAAACGCCACTGCGAAGAATATGGTTCAGGGACAACTCTTGAATCAGCTATGGGAAGTCCCCTTCATGTTTCCGATCCCGGTAGGCGAAGGGGCCAACGCTTCCCTTAAGGAGACGGTTCAGAAGTTTGAAAAGGAAACCCTCCTCGAAGGTGAGATGAAAGTCAGTATTCAAAACATTTCAAACAGGCTTAACCTGAACATGCTCCGCATCGATATGACAAAGTTTAATCCGGATTCATCAGTGGACGACGGTCAGGACAACATTTCGGCCCTGAACATGGCGGACAACGCCATAGGGAGCGATGTTTCCGTGGACCAGTCCCTGTTCTTTCTTCTTAAGCGTCTCGTAGATCAGAAGCGAGAAACAGATGAGGCCTTCGATGGCCGCTATTCAAACCTGAACTACCAGGAGCTCGTGACGAATCTTAAGTATTTCGTCTCTGATGCTGGCGGCATGTCTCAGGACCCACTCGCTGCCGAGGCTGAGAGCAACTTCCAGCGCGTGCCACTGACTCCGAAGTTCGGTCCATTGGGCTCAGGGAGCGAACTGTACGCTATCCCAGGCTGGAATGACGAGCTCATCGAACTCATCCAGAACGAGTTCTCCGTTTACCCGAATACTCAAATTGACTTCAACAAACTTACCGCGAATATGCTCAAGATTCTTATTCCTAGTATGACTGATGACAACATCCGCGAGTTCTTTCTCTGGCGCGATGACCCCGAACAGCCGAAGTTTATCAACTCTAAGGCCGACTTCAAAAAATACGTCGTCGAGCAAGAACGCCTCATTTCAGATACTGATTTCGATGCCCGTTTAAAACTCTTTGAGGACAAAGGGATTTCTTTCGGCTCGAACCCCAATCTGTTTAAAATTGTCTCGGAAGGCAGCTACAACCGCGCCCTTTACACGCTCGTTGCTTACGTCGTTCTTCCCAAGAGTGAGGCCTCTCCTCAAAACCAGTGTCCTCAAGGCCAGGTAGGCACTCCTCCGAACTGTCGGCCACCAAATCCAGGGGAAGAGCCCAACAGTGGAGCGCCTGGGCCGGGAACCAATCCTCCGGGGGACCAGAACACTCAGCTTCTCGAGCCAAGGATCATCGAGATCCAGGTCAACTAGGCTTCTGCACCTGAGAAATGCCTAGGTTTTTCCCCCGAATTAGTTGAAAATATTTCTATGCACATACTGGCCATTGACGTCGGATCCTACAGTATCAAGTACCTCTCCTCGTTCGTAGATCGCCGCAAGATCGCGCACGCTGACATGAGTGAGATCATCCTCCAAGACTACATGGCCGATCACCCCGATCTCACCCGTGAAGAAAGTGTCGCTGCAATTCTTCAGGATGTCATCGACAGCACGGCCCGACCGGACACACGTATCATCTACCAGGCCGACCACCATCTCATGACCACTCGGTTTCTAACGATGCCGGTGAAGAGTAAAAAGAAAGCAGAGCTCATGCTTGCTTTCCAGCTCGAAGAAGATATCCCCTACGCCCTGAACGAAATTCACTATGCTTACCGAATTGAAGGTCAGAAAACCCAGCACACCGCTATGGTTGAGCTCGTCCGCGAAAGCGTTTTTGAGCCCTACTATAATGCACTCCGGGACCGGAACATCCTCCCGACAGTCCTGTCAACAGAGCCATCGATTGTTGAAAATTTTCTAAACCTTAACCCGATTGCGGGCCCAGTCTGTGTTCTCGACATCGGCCACAAGACAACGAAGGCATACTTCTTCTACAACTCCCGGCTTCTCGTGACTCACCTCTCTTATTTTGGTGGTCAACACATCAACGAAATGATCGCTGAAACCTATAAAATTGAAGCTGATG
Organism: Pseudomonadota bacterium; assembly: GCA_027487685.1. Taxonomy (GTDB): domain Bacteria; phylum Bdellovibrionota; class Bacteriovoracia; order Bacteriovoracales; family Bacteriovoracaceae; genus Peredibacter. Next base: position 16,909 of record JAIYDC010000123.1, read on the forward strand.
AAGCGATCATCTACAAGCACCAGAATGCCTTCCTGCTGACATCGGCCCAGTACAGTGAAGTCGAGGATGTGCAGCGGGACTTCGCTTCCTCGATGGATAAGGTGTTTGGCCCTTTCATAGGAGATTTCCTACGCTGGAAGATTGGCTTTAAGGTCAACTTTGGTCTCTCACTTCAACACGTTTTCCTCTGCGGCGGTACGGCCAACATTAAGAACATTGCCAACTACCTGACCGAGAAATGGGACACGAAGGTGACCCTTTTAGAGAGCTTTGGTAAGGTCGAAGCTGAAAAAGTCGATATCACGGCGAAGAATAAATCGAAGTTCGCACTCGTGAACATGATGGTCGTTGGCTTCCGACGGAAGAATCGGTTCATTAACCTCCTCTCCGGCCGCTTCGCCCAGGCCTCCTCTTCCGAAGTGCCACTCCAGTCGTTTGCATTCATCGGAGTACGGGTTGGTGCTGCTGCGATGGTGCTGGCACTATCGCTCTTCGCTGAGCGCCTCTTCATTGAAAGGGACATTGCTTTCGTCAACCGCAAGATGGGCGAAGTCTTTAAAAATTCCGAGCTCGCTATCCCTGGCCGCCTCCGCAGGAGCGCTAGCACCAACCCCAAGCCCGTCTTCGACGCCCTTGTCAAAAAACAGAGGGATGTTCGCCAGGAGATCTCCACGCTCCAGGCCGCCGTCGAAATTAAGGCCCTCGCTCCACTCGTCACCGTGAGCCAGATCGCCGCCGGTGCTGAGGGCGTCACCTTAATCGACTTCCGAACCACGGACATAGGTGAAATTACCGCAGTTTTCAGCGCCAATGCCGAAAAAGAACTGACGACCCTCAAAGGACTCTTCGATCGCTCTTCACTTAGCGACGTTAAAACCACCGTCGATGCCACAAAACTTCAGCTCACGGTAACGGCCATAGGAATCTGACATGGAAGACTTTAACAAGACCGCCTCGATTCCCCTTTTCAAAAGGCTCGACCGAGAGATTTTCGCCCGGATCGACAAGTTCAAGCTTACTTCCTCGTACAATAATATCCAGGATTTCTACAACAGTTTCGACGAAGAACAGCAAAAAGTACTCAAGGGTACAGTGATCCTGGGCCTCTTCGCTTTGCCACTCCTTTTCCTAAGCCTTCTCTGGTGGCAGAACAATACCCTCAGGGCCGATATGGAGATGCGTATTGCACTCATAGCCAAGGCCAACGAAATCCTGGGTCAGCGCCGAAGCCTTGAGCAGGTCGCCCCCGGCGTTCTCTCCGATGGCCCCATCGACAGCGAATCCATGATGTCCACTCGGCTATCGAACATTCTCTCCGGGGCGGCCATTGATCTTTCAAAAATCCAAGTCCGAAACTTCACTGGGGATATGGCCTCGGGATCTATTATGCGGGCGGAAGCTGACTTTCAATTCTCGAACCTC
>JAIYDC010000005.1 GCA_027487685.1 Pseudomonadota bacterium
TGATTGAACATCAAACGGGTAACACATCTAATCAAATCGACCTCACCAAGACCTTTGCCAACTTTATAACTGGACCATCAAATAATATTGCCCATGCTCTCGCACTTGCAGTCTCGAAAGACCCAGGTAAATCATATCCTGCCCTCTACATCTATGGGAACTCAGGACTCGGAAAAACACATCTAATCCACGCCATCGCAAATTTGGTAAGTTCAAATCGGCCTAGCATGAGAATATGCCTCACTACGGCTAATAGATTTATGAATGAGATGGTGGATTCTATTAAGAAAAATCAGTCTTTCGAGTTTAAAAAACACTATACCGAGAGTACTGATATTTTAATTATCGATGATATCCACGAACTGAAGAATAAAACAACGACTCAAGAAATGTTCTTCCATATATTTAACGAACTAATTAGCAAAGGTAAGCAACTCGTTTTTACGTCAGATAAGACACCAAAAGAAATCGATGGCATCGAGGAGAGAATAAGAACTCGCCTTTCCTCCGCACTGCCAGTAGAGATACAGCAACCAGATTTGGAAACTCGAATAGCAATCTTAAAGAAAAAAGCCATCGAAAAAGACGTTTACCTAAGTGACGATGTCGTAAATCTCGTAGCAAAATGCGTGAAAAGTAACATAAGGGAACTCGAAGGATGCCTTATCAAACTTGGGGCCGTAACCTCCATACTTAAAGTCGACATTGACCTGGAAGTAGCGAGGGAGCATTTGAAACTAAATGAAGAGCTCGAGAATCAGAAGAATGTAACGATAGAAACCATCACAAAAACCGTCGCCAATTATTATAAAATTCCACTAGGTGACATTAGAGGAAAGGCCAAAACCAAGGAAGTAGCATTACCAAGGCAAGTGGCGATGTATTTAGTAAGTAAAATGATAAAGCCAACTCTAAAAGAAAATGGACATTATTTTTCCGGCCGTGATCACTCCACTGTATTACATGCGATTAAGACAATTAGTGATCGGATTAAAAACGACGCTCACCTTGGTCAACAAGTCTTAGATATAGAAAAGCAGCTCTGATTTTTAACATCCAATAAACCAATATTTAGATCAATAACCGGCAGTCGATAGAACAACCTATTGAACAGTTGTGCACATTATGTGGAAAACCCCTCCAAGAGTGGAGCGATGGGTAATTTTACCTCGTTAAAACTAAGACGATTAATGTTGCCCCACCAATTAACAGAACGAAATGTGGAGTACATGTTATCAACACTATTTTTATCCACAATGTGGAAAAAAATGTGGACCATATGGATAGTCAACGGCGCCAGTTCACAGCAACATGCGCAAGAATGACCGGTTGCAAACAATATCAAAAAAAGTGCGTTGAAAAGTTGCGATTTTAGAGGAACACACAATAATATCCGCACTTTATTTCGGTGCCTTGAAGGGAGGATGTAGACAGATTGTTAAAATAAGGATGCTAAGTAGCTAAATTAATTACGCCCAACTAGAAGTATCAACTCTGTCCCAGCTACTACTACTATAAGAATTATAAATACATACTATAAGAGATGAAGAAAAAGAAATGGTCCTACAGGGGCACATTACTTGATTAAGTGATCCCATAAAGTTAAAACTTTGTCCTACCGAGGACAATGTATGAAGCTAACGATTCAATCTCAAATTTTAAGAGATGCTATAAATAAAGTTTTGTCAGTCGTAGATAAGAAAAACTCTCGAGCAATACTCACCAATTGTCTTTTGAAATCCCACGGAAAGAAGTTGGAAATTATAGCCACTGATTTAGAAGTATCTGCAAAGATTATTTTAAATGCTCAAATCGAAAGTGAAGGAAGCTTCTGTATCAATAGTAAAAATATAGCAGATATCCTAAGAGAGCTTCCTAATGAGGACCTTGTTCTGCATGTTGATAACAACCTTTTAAATCTGACCTGCAAAAGTATCAATTATTCATTGTTAATAATAAACCCTGATGAATTTCCTACACTCAGCTTCCAAAATCAAAGTTCAGAATTTAGACTTAAGACTAAGCAGATAGCACATATCATTAATAAAACGTCACACGCGATATCAACCGATGAGACAAGATTATATCTAAATGGCATCTACCTGCAGATGAGTGATTCTAAGCTAAGGGCAGTAGCAATAGACGGTCACCGGCTAGCCCTACTTGATACTCACGAATTTATCGGAGAGAATAAATTTTTAGGTGACGGTGTAATTATCCCCAAAAAAGGCATATCTGAACTCAAGAAAATTGCCGAAACATTTCCAGAAGATGAGATTTCGATATCACTAGACGACTCTTTTATGTTTGTTAACGCTCGAAATGAGTACTATCTATCAATCCGCCTCATTGCACGTGAATACCCTAAGTACCAAACAGTCATTCCATCAAAGACTTCAAACAGATTTTATATCGATCGAAATGCTATTCTGAATGCAGTAAAGAGAATAAAAATCCTGTCTAATGAAAAAACTAATGGAGTGAAACTTAACATCCAAAAGAACGAACTCATTATATCTACAAATCATCCGTCATTGGGCCAGGCAACTGAAGTACTTCCTATCTCCTACGATGGAAAGGCCACAGAAATTGGATTTAATGCAAAATATCTAATTGAGAGCCTCACTGTACTAAACGAAACCGATGTAACTTTTGAATTTAATAATGAACTTAGTCCGGTCGTAATTAAGGCCGACGATCTCCCGGAGTTCTTAGGCATAATTATGCCTCTCAAGCTCTAGCGGATGCTCTCAGAAAAACATAACGGTTGGAAACTTGAGAAATTACAGGTTCAAAATTTTAGAAACCTGAAAACATCACTTTTTAACTTCGCCCCGGGGATAAACTGTATTCTGGGTCAAAATGGGAATGGTAAAACAAACCTCCTCGAAGCTGTCTACTTTACCACCAATCGAAAATCCTTCCGTAAAAATACCGATTATGCACAAATGATCAACATTGAGGGTGCAAACCCAGAGATTGTGATTCAAGCAGTATTTTCGAATGGGGTTGAGCTTCTCCCCTACTCCCTTCGATTAACTGAAACTACAGATGAAAGATATATCAACAATAAACTGGAAAAAAAGAAATTCATCACGTCTTCAGTCTTTATAAATCCCTTTGATGCTTATAGCTTTCACACTAGTTCGTCTTTCAGACGTCAATGGATAGATTCTCATATTTCTCTTGGAGACCGGGAATATCGTCAGATTTTAACACGATTCCAAAAGTCCATGCGCTTTAGGAATTCATTGTTAGGCTACCAGGCCAAAGGATATGCTGGTCAGCTTATGGCAATTGACGAACAAGTTGCTGAGTATTCTGCATTTCTAACTCATAGGCGAAACGAATTTCTAGCTGCATTGAATCAGTATATCACTTCCACCTTTCGCGAGATTTTTTCAGAAGAACATACTCTAGAGCTGACTCTTGAAAGCATCTTCACTCATTGGGACAAAAAGAGAATCTTTGACTTTTATCGGCACCAAGAGTCAACCGACGCCAAAGCAGGAGTCACACAAGTTGGAATTCATCGCGATGACTTCATATTTAGCTTCAATGGACTCAACGCGTTCGAGTTCTGTTCTCTAGGTCAGCAAAAAATGGCCTTCCTGAGCTTGATATTTGCCTATATAGAGCTTTTTAGATATAAATTCAGGTCTTATCCCTTGGTTCTTATTGATGACGTTTCTGGCGAATTGGATAGCCAGAGGTGGAAAAACTTGGTTCAATATTTGGAGAAAAAAAACTTTCAAGTATTGATTACTACAGCCAACGAGAACTTTGGGAAAGAGTTGGAAAAGATTCCGGCATCCAAGAAGTTTTATATAGAACATGGAACGCTCACAAACCATGGATAGGAGCACCTGAATGAATCAAACTCCTGATTCGATTTCGAAAGTTAATTCCGAGTACAACGCCGACAAGATTAAAATCCTCGAAGGGTTAGAAGCCGTCCGTAAGCGCCCTGGTATGTACATCGGAGACACAGGCTTCAGAGGCTTCCATCACTGCGTTTACGAGATCGTAGATAACGCCGTAGACGAGGCGCTGGCCGGCTATTGCACGGAGATAAAAGTCATCATCCATGTGGATAACTCGCTTACTGTTGTTGATAACGGTCGTGGGATTCCAGTCGACCTTCATCCTACAGAAAAAATTTCTGCTGCTGAAATCGTCTATACGAAGCTGCATGCGGGGGGAAAATTCAACGAGGATGGTGGAGCCTACAAAGTGTCCGGAGGACTCCATGGCGTGGGCGCTTCTGTAGTGAATGCTCTATCCAAGTGGGTTCGTCTTGAGATCAAAAAGCTTGGGAAAGTGCATCGCCTTGAGTTTGCCTACGGCGAAGCCAAAGAGCCCCTGAAGGTGATCGGGGACTGTGACCTAAAAGATACTGGAACCACAGTTACTTTCAAAGCTGACAATGAAATCTTTGAAGTGCACGAGTATTCCTACGATACGTTGGCGAACCGTTTCAGAGAAATGGCTTTCCTCAACCGAGGCTTAAAAATCTCCATGCTCGACGAGCGCACAGACAAAGGCGAAACCTTCCATTATGAAGGTGGTCTTGCTGAGTTCGTTCAGTACCTAAATCGTGCTAAAACCCCGATCCATAAAGAGCCAATTTATTTTTTCCAGTCTCGGGAAAATTACGAGGTGGAGGTTGCTCTGCAGTGGACTGATGGGTACACGGAAACACTCACATCCTATGCAAATAACATCAACACTCCAGAGGGTGGTGTGCACGTATCGGGTTTTAAAACAGCCCTTACTCGCGTGCTTAATAACTACGCCAAAGATAATAATTTACTCAAGAACATAAAAATCTCCCTCACCGGGGATGACATGCGGGAAGGCTTAACGGCGATTATTTCTGTGAAACTGACTAATCCCCAGTTTGAAGGCCAAACTAAATCGAAGCTCGGTAACTCTGAAGTCGAAGGGATAGTAAATTCGTTGATAGGCGACCGCTTTAAAATTTATCTCGAAGAAAATCCAAACGTCGGTAAAATCATCATTAAGAAATCTACGGACGCTGCAGCTGCACGCGAAGCTGCCCGTAAAGCCCGGGAGCTGACTCGGCGAAAGACAGCGCTAGATTTTTCTGGCCTCCCGGGAAAGATGGCTGACTGCCAAGAGAAAAACCCTGAATTCTGTGAAATCTACATTGTCGAAGGAGATTCTGCAGGAGGGTCGGCAAAGCAAGGCCGTGACCGTCGAACGCAAGCCGTTCTACCGCTCAAAGGGAAGATCCTCAATGTGGAGAAGGCTCGGTATGATAAGATGCTCTCGAACGATGAGATAAAAATGCTGGTCCAGGCCTTGGGAACGAGCATCGGGAAAGATTCATTCGATATTTCAAAACTACGCTATTACAAAATCGTGATCATGACGGACGCGGACGTCGACGGTTCGCACATCCGAACCCTTCTTTTAACACTCTTTTACCGTCAGTTTCCAGAGATCGTTGAGCGTGGTCACCTCTACATAGCCCAGCCGCCACTGTACAAATACAAGAAGGGAAAAAACGAACGCTATTTGAAAGACGGTGGTGAGCTCGATGCTTACCTCGTGGCAAGCACGCTATCGGACTGCGAAGTTGCTGTGGATAACGTCCACTTTGAACTTGATGCTGTAAAGGCACTTGTGAACAAGTACCGAAATTACAACAATACTCTGGATAGCTACGACCGTCACTACGACGCTCAGTTTCTAAGAGCGATCGTCGAGGATGGATCGATTAGCGCGGACCTTATGAAAGACCGGGAGAAACTTCAGGTTTTTGCCGAACTCCTTTCACAAAAACTCATGTCAGAGCACCACGTGAACCTCAAAAAGTACACTCTGAGCATCGAAGATGACCTTAAGAACCTCGGCTTTCAGCTCCGCATAACCGTAACTTCTGCTCTTAAAACTAAAAACTTCCGTATCAGCAGCAACTTTGCAGAATCATCTGAGCTCGCGGATCTAATTAATCAACATGAGGGAATCAAGCGTTACCTTAAGTCAGAATTCTCAATCAAGATTCAGGGAAATACTCATAAGCACATCGGGTTGCCTGCCTTCGCACTTTACGTCTCCCAGGAAGGGCGGCAAGGTGCTTATATTCAGCGTTATAAAGGACTCGGCGAGATGAACCCAGAGCAGCTTTGGGAAACAACCATGAGCCCTTCAAACCGAACTCTTCTTCAGGTTAAGATAGAGGATACCATCGACGCAGACCAAGTCTTCTCGATTCTCATGGGTGATCAGGTCGATCCTCGAAGGGAGTTTGTAGAAACGAACGCTCTTAATGTTCGAAACCTTGATATTTAATTAGTTTAAGGAAGAATTATGGCCATCGACGATAATAGCCCTCAACCGAATCACGGAAACATAACCCCTCTTCTCATCCAGGATGAGATGCGGAACTGCTACCTAGACTACGCCATGTCCGTTATTGTCGGGCGCGCTCTCCCAGATGTCCGCGATGGTTTTAAACCAGTTCACCGACGCATCCTCTTCGCGATGCACATGCTTAATAACTACCACAACCGACCGTACTTAAAGTCGGCGCGGATTGTCGGTGACGTTATCGGTAAGTACCACCCCCATGGTGACTCAGCAGTCTACGGAGCCCTCGTTCGTCTTGCGCAGGACTTTTCTATGCGCTACCCAATCATTGATGGTCAGGGGAACTTTGGTTCGATTGACGGGGATAGTGCCGCGGCCATGCGATACACCGAATCGCGGATGCATAAATTGGCCAACGATTTACTTGGCGACATAGATAAGGAAACTGTCGACTGGCAGGATAACTACGATGGTTCTCTCCAAGAGCCTACTGTTATGCCGACCAAGATCCCAAACCTTTTGATCAATGGGTCAGCTGGTATCGCTGTAGGTATGGCGACCAATATTCCGCCCCATAACCTTACTGAGGTCATGGATGGTCTCCTCGCTCTCCTTGATAACCCTGACCTCACGGTCCATGATTTCATCAAAATTATCCCGGGTCCGGATTTTCCTACCTATGGTTCTATTCATGGCACTGCTGGCATTCAACAAGCCTATCATACCGGAAAAGGAGTCATTCAGATCCGCGCGAAGGCCGACATTGAGATCGGTAAAAATGATAGAGAAAAAATCGTCATTACAGAAATTCCGTATCAAGTTAACAAGGCAAAGCTGATCGAAAAGATCGCAGAACTCGTAACTGAGAAAGCGATTGAAGGAATTTCCGATATTCGCGACGAATCTTCAAGAGAGGGCATCAGGGTCGTCATCGACATTAAGCGGGGTGAACAGGGTGCTGTTATCCTGAATCGCCTCTATAAACAGACCCAGATGCAGGTCTCGTTTGGCATTATTTTCCTCTCGATCTACAACGGCCAGCCTCGGGTCATGAATCTAAAAGAAATGCTTCAGTGCTTTGTCGAGCATCGCCGCGAAGTCGTTATACGTCGAACAACGTACGAATTAAAAAAGGCTAAAGAGCGAGCGCATATCTTAGAAGGTCTTAAGATCGCAGTCGAGAACATCGATGAAATCGTTGAGATGATTAAAAAATCTGAGGGACCAGCTCAGGCCAAAGACCAGCTCATGCATAGGTTCGCAATGTCGACGATTCAGGCGCAGGCCGTTCTCGACATGCGGCTTCAGAGACTCACGGGTCTTGAGCGTGATAAAATCGTTGCAGATTATGAAACGATCATGAAAGAGATTGCAAGATTAGAGGGAATCCTTGGTTCTGAAGCCCAGATCAAAGATATCATCCGTGGTGAATTCGTTGAGATTCGCGAGAATTACGGGGACACTCGTCGGACTGAAATCATCGCTCAAGCGGATGAGATTCAAATGGAAGATCTTATTAAAAACGAAGAGGTTATCGTTACCATCACGCAAAAGGGTTACCTGAAGCGGATGGCAAAAGACACCTATCGCTCGCAAAAACGTGGTGGTAAGGGTGTTAAGGGCGCTGACCTTGATGACGATTTCTACACGTCAATCTTCACCGCAGACACCCATGACACGCTTATGATCTTCACTGACAAGGGGACTGTGTTCTCGATTAAGGTTTACCAAATACCTGAGGGGCAGCGGACCTCTAAGGGACGGAACATCGTTAATATTATTACGCTTCCTCAAGACGAGAAAGTAAAAGAAATTATTACAGTCCCAAGAGAAGCCGAGGGCCACTACCTCGTCTTCGCAACGAAGCACGGTATCGTGAAGAAATCGGAATTATCTGAGTATAAAAACCTCCGTCAAAATGGACTTAAGGCCATAAAGGTCGTAGATGGCGACGGAGTTCTCGGAGTCAGAATTACCGATGGAAAAAAAGACGTTCTACTCGCCTCTTCAGGTGGAAAGTCCATTCGATTCCATGAGGATGAGTGCCGTGTTCTTGGCCGCGTATCTCAGGGCGTAAAAGGTATGACCCTCGAAGAAGGCGAAGTCGTCATCGGAATGGAAGTGATCGACGAGAAGTCCGAGATTTTAACCGTCACTGCTAGAGGCTATGGAAAGCGGTCAAGTGCTGAGGAGTACCGGACCCAATCTCGCGGTGGGAAAGGCATCTTGGCGATGAAGCTTACTGAGAAGACCGGCGAAATTATGGGCATCCTTCCTGTCACTGACAAAGATGACCTGATGATTATCACAGATAAAGGGCAGGTCATCCGTACGAAAATCTCGGGAATATCGCTACTGGGAAGGAATACTCAAGGGGTACGCCTTATCAACGTTAAGCCTGACGAGAAGGTCGTTGCGGTTGAGAAAATTGCCGAGTCCGACGAAGAGACTGTTGATGGTGAAACTCCTGATACTCCGGTTCAGTAGACTTTTAATTCTTTGTGCAGTCCTGGGGTTTAGTTACGCTTGTGACTTCACCTCAGGACTTAACCAAGACATCCTTACGGCCCAGCGCCATGTTGATAATCAAGATTTCTCAAAAGCTGTTGAGCTTTATGAAAGAGTTTTAAAGAAAAACCCTTCCAAACTGATCAAGACGAAGATTAACTATCAATTGGCGGAAATCTACTACCTGTATTTGGATGAACAGGTCAAAGCGCTCAAGTACTACCAATTTATTGTGGACAACGTAGACGACCCTCTTTGGCAGGTAAAATCTCTAGAGAAAATGGCAGATATTAATTTTACTTTTGCTAAGAATTTTATAGAGGCGATACGAGCATACCAAGTTCTTATGCAGGTGAAACCGAGACTTAAAAATTTCGATTATTATTATCTACGTGTTGGGGAGTCATATTTCGAGCTTGGTCGTTATGATAAAGCACGGGAGATTTTCAACCAAATTCTCAACCAACCAACTAATCCATACTATGTGGAAGCATACAATCAGATGGGGCTTATCGAGTTTTATAATAGGAACTGGGATAAAGCAGTTGATTACTGGCTTGAGTACCTCAAGCGAGAGCGTCGAAAAGATCATATTGTTAAAATCAAATTCTTAATTGCGAATGCTTACGAGTCCAATGAAATGCTCAAAGAAGCCTATAATATTTACTATTCAATCCTTCCTTCATATCCCAATCCTGAAGTTCTTCGTGCACGACTCAAGTCGTTATATGCCCGCCGAGTTGCAAGAAAACGTTAGACCGGTAGAGTTAAATCATTTATCTTATTTCAAAGATTTATAGGTAGGCAGAATGACCAGTTGGCAAAAAGCACTAGCTATCGCTCTTGGCTTGCCGTCAACAATTATGGGCATTTTTTTTGTTTTTCAGGAGCTTGTGGGCCACGGCATCATAACTCAGGGGTGGGCCCAAGTTATCCTGATTTCCGTTGTAGTTGTAATGCTTATTAAAATGATTCAGGTCTCATGGAAAAAAAAGAAATAGATAAAAGATTTTATTTCCTGTCAGCGGTAAATCTCATTCCGGCCATCATACTTGGCGGAGGCATGACCTTTGATTCTCTTTCTTTGGCGGGCGCTCTTCTCGTTCTTGTTATCAACCATACAGTCTTGGTCAGTATTGTTAAATCAGTGACGAGTAGTGCAAGCGAGGAAGGCCGTGGCTCGTCGCGGCAAATGACTCGAATTCTTGGGCTCATGTTTTTAAAGTTTTGCCTATTGTTCGGAGTTGTAGCCCTGATCTATTTTTATAAGAAAGAACTCATCACAAAACTCTTCCTCATAATCTTTTTCCAATTGATAATTCAGGTCGTAAGTATTAAAAACAATTACCAAAATAGTTAGGACACACAAATGAAACTTTTAGGTCTTATCGCCTTATTCTTGGCCCAGTCAGCCTTCGCATCGGGTGGGTTCAACTTTTTTAATGAAGCTTCAGATGCAACGCATATACCCGCTCACACACTCGCACTTATTATTGGCTCTCTCGTTATGTTGGTGACCGGAGTCATCTATCGAGCACAGCTGTCTTCGGTAAAAAATTACATTGTCCCTGACCGTGGTATTTCAGTTCGTAATCTTGTAGAGGCCCTCGGGCAGTCAATGTATGGAACTGCAAAAACCGTCATGGGCGAAGAATCTGCAAAGAAGTATTTTTCATACGTTATTTTCGCATTCTTTTTTATTTTGATTAATAATCTTCTGGGTATTATTCCCGGCTCAATGTCAGCGAATCAAAACCTCAACACGACTCTCGCACTAGGTATTTTTACCTTTGTTTATTTTAATTTTCAGGGAATAAGAGCCGTTGGTTTCGTAAATTATATGAAACACTTTGCAGGTCCAATGCCTGCGCTTGCCTTATTAATTTTTCCTATCGAAATTATTTCAGTCTCAGTCAGACCACTTTCATTGGCACTGCGGTTGCGTGGAAATATGGATGGGGATCACTTGATACTTGGTATCTTTTCGGAACTGGTTCCTTACCTTGTCCCTATACCGTTTTACGCAATGGGGATTTTTGTAGGATTCCTGCAAGCCTTCGTCTTCACACTATTAACAATGATCTATATCGGTATGGCCACTGCTCACCACGATCATGGCGATCACGAACACCATCACTGATTAGATCGAGACTTTTTTTTACAAAGGAAAAAAAGATGGAAAACACTACTGCTTTCGTTGTTCTCGCTGCCGCTTTTGCTTTTGCTTCTGCCGTTATCGGTGGAACTATGGCCCAGGGTAAGGCTGCTTCAGTTGCTCTTGAAGGTATCGCTCGTAATCCAGCTGCTGCTGAGAAGCTCCAGACTCCGATGATTCTTGCTCTCGCTCTTATCGAGTCTCTTGTTCTCTTCGGTTTCGGTATTGCATTCCTTATCCTTCAGAAAGCTGCTTAATTTCTTTAGACATTCATTTCGGTTTTCGGGGTCCTTATGGACCCCTTTTTAATTTCCTTAAGACTTTAGGGCCTTTGCTAAATATTTACCCGTGTGGGAACTCTTAACTTTGGCAACGAGTTCAGGTGTACCTTCTGCTACGAGCAAACCCCCGCCTTTTCCACCCTCAGGGCCTAGATCAATTACCCAGTCAGCAGTTTTAATGACGTCGAGATTATGTTCTATCACGAGAAGTGAGTGTCCCTGCTCTATCAGTTTATTAAGTGCTTTCAAGAGAATTTTAATATCTTCAAAATGGAGCCCAGTCGTTGGCTCATCAAGAACATAAAGAGTCGAACCCTTCACGGATTTTGAGAGTTCACGAGATAATTTTAATCGCTGGGCCTCCCCTCCTGAGAGAGTGGTGGCTGCTTGACCTAGTTTTATGTACCCTAGCCCAACAGCATTGAGCACCTTAAGAGCGCGATTAACCTTTGGATAGTTTTCGAAGAAAGGTGCCGCTTCTTCAATGCTCATACCCAACACGTCCGCGACATTTTTGCCCCGGTATAAGATTGAAAGAGTTTCGTTATTGTAACGGCTTCCTCGACATTCGGAACACGTAACATACACATCTGGTAGGAAGTGCATCTCAATTTTCAGCATTCCATTACCCTCGCATGTTTCGCACCGGCCGCCTTTGACATTGAATGAGAATCGTCCAGGTTTGTAGCCGCGGATCTTCGATTCATTGGTCTGTGAAAAAATATTTCTTATATCATCAAACAGGCCAGTGTAGGTTGCTGGATTCGAATGGGGAGTTCTGCCTATTGGTGATTGGTCTAATTCAATGATTCCCTGGATCTTATCAACTCCAGTAATTGACCTATAATTTGCACTATTTCCTCGTCGGCCACGTGAGAGGTAATTTCGTATCGCTGGAATTAAGACTTTATGTACAAGTGTCGACTTTCCGGATCCTGAAACTCCAGTGATGCACGTCAAACCTCCTAGGGGTAGTTTCAGGGTGACTTCCTGAAGGTTGTGTTCTCGTGCTTTTTCAAGAACTATAAAATCGGTTAGCCCACGACGCACTTCTGGAACTTGAATCTTTAAATCCCCCGAAAGATATCTTCCAGTAATACTTTTATTGTTCTTCTTTACTTCCTCCGGAGTACCTGCCGCGACGATTTCTCCTCCATGGATTCCTGCAAGAGGGCCCATGTCTATAAGATAATCAGATGCAAGCATCGTATCCTCATCGTGTTCCACCACGAGAACAGTGTTTCCGATATCACGTAATGCTAATAGGGTCTTAATAAGTTTTTCGTTATCGCGCTGATGGAGTCCTATGCTTGGTTCATCTAGTACGTACAAAACTCCGGAAAGAGCAGAGCCGATTTGAGTTGCGAGACGTATTCTTTGAGACTCGCCACCGGATAGCGTCATGGCGTCTCTATTGAGCGTCAGGTAGTTAAGGCCAACGTTTAAGAGAAATTTCAAACGATCCCTGATTTCCTTAAGCACTTTTTGGGCAATAATTGCGCGATTCCCTGTAAATGTTAGCTTTTCAAAGAAGACAGCAGCTTCAGCGATGGAAAGATCACAAACGTCGATGATTGATTGACCTTCGATGGTGGCAGAAAGAGCAAATGGGTTGAGCTTTTTACCTTTGCACTCAGGACACTTGCGGATTTGCATATATGCTTCAAGGTCGGCCCGCGTCCGTTCAGACTCCGACTCGTGATACTTTTTTTCAAGCCAAGCAACGACACCGGGGAATTCTTTTTTAAAGTTCCAGGATGAATTCTCGGACTCAAACTTGTAGGTGTAAATTTTATCGGATCCTTCATAAAGGATCTTACGGAACTTGTCCGGCAGCTTACCAAAAGGCTTGGAGAGATCAGCTTTCTCAAACTCAGCAACGGAACGAACCATTTGCATGAGAAAGGTATTTTTCTTAACGATGGGCATGGCCCCATCCTCGATTGATAGACTTTCATCAAGAAGCAGGCCATCCACATCGAAGCGCTTTGAAATCCCTAGCCCGTTACAGGTGGGACATGCTCCAAGTGGTGAGTTAAATGAAAAAAGACGTGGTTCGAGATCAGGATAGCTTTTTCCAGACTTGAATGAGTAATTTTTCTCTGAGAAAAAATGCTCCTGGGTGTCGGCCAGGACCACAAGATATCCGTCTGACAGCTTAAGCGCCTGCTCAATCGAGTCGGTCAGTCTTGGACGAATGCCCTCCTTCATCACGAGGCGGTCTACGACGATATCAATGTCGTTAAAACGGGCTTTATTGATTGAGATCTGATCCTCTAGACCTATAATTTCACCGTTTATCCGGATTCTAGAAAAACCTAAGCTTTGGAATTTTGCAAGCTCTTCCCGGTGCTCTCCTTTTTTTGAGCGAATCACAGGAGAAAGAATTTGAAGCTTAGTACCATCTTTAAATTTTGCGATATTATCGACGATTTGCTGCGGAGATTGCTTCGAAACTTTTTCACCCGTCTCGGGGCAATGTGCTTCTCCGAGACGGGCGAAGAGAAGTCTTAAGTAATCGTAAATCTCGGTTATAGTCCCAACGGTTGATCTAGGATTTTTGGTGGTTGATTTTTGGTCGATAGCGATGGCCGGAGAGAGTCCAGTGATGCTCTCGACTTCTGGTGCTTCAAATTGACCGATGAATTGCCGAGCGTAGCTAGAAAGAGATTCGATGTAGCGCCTCTGCCCTTCAGCGTAGATGGTGTCAAAGGCAAGTGATGACTTTCCCGAACCTGAAGGTCCAGTTATAACAGTCAGCGAGTGACGTGGAAGTGATACGTCGATGTTTTTGAGGTTATGTACTTTTGCTTTTGTGACCTGAATCTTTTCCATGCGAAACCTTTTGCAACAGTGTGAGTGCTTGTCTCAAAGAAAATGAACAGCCGCGATAGTCAGCCTGGTTTCTTCCGAAGAGATTAAAAGACGTTCCATGGTCAGGACTTACCCTTGGGTAGGGAAGCCCCAAGGTGATATTGGAGCCGATGAATCCTTGAAGTCCTTTAAAACCACTCAGTCCCTGGTCGTGGAAGAGGTAGACAAGAATGTCGCTATCGCTCTGCTTTTCCAGCAACATTGTATCACCTGGTAAGGGTCCGGACATTTGAAAACTAACAATGCTTGCAAGACGTCTAAGTGCGGCACTGACCCTTGTATCTTCATTCCCAATGAGTCCTCCTTCTCCTGCATGGGGATTGAGTCCAGAAACGAGAACACGGTGCATGGGCCAATTCCAATGGCTTAACGATTTAAGGGCGGCCAAGAGCCGAGAGAAAATGAGTTCCTCTGTCATCGTTTCGGACAGCATGTTGATAGGAATATGGTCGCTCAGCAAAAGAACCTGGAGCTTCGGAGCTGAAAAAAACATTCCCAGGTCTGGGCGGCGGTAAAATGACCTAAAGAACTCTGTATGACCCGGAGAGAATGGGAATTGGTCCTTTGACGTGGGAAGTGTATAGAGAACGCCACCCGATTCGCTTAGCTTCATTCCGAGCTCAAGCGCCGTGAAACTTTCGGAGTAATCTTTATGTGTTAACCAGCCAGCCGGGATGTGGAGTCCTGCTACCTGAACGCCATCGGCAGAGAGAGAGAAAGGTAGCCTAAGAGTGAGAAGAGTTTCTTCAACTGTCCTCTTATAGGCGAGTAGCCGCATCTTGTTGAGCTCTGTTTGTCTTTGCATGAGACAAGATTTGAAAAAGACCTCAAGTCCAATCCCCTTCTCGTGCCCCTGAGTAACGTAAACCTTCATTCTACAGAAGGTTTTTTATGTAATAGTTGGCATATTCCCGGTCAAACCAATTTCCAGTGACTGACTTGCCCTTACTCATGAAGATGTCGTTTTGAATCTGATCTTTAAATTTTAGGAATTCTTGAGATTCCACTAGATCTTTCTTTTGAACATAAAATACATGCAGGTTCCCACCCAGAAGAACTGGTGTAGAGAAAGAACCTTCGCTTGTTATTTTTAAGGTTGACGCCAGATCCTTAGAAAGGCCGTCTTCGCTAAGATTATCAAGATTGTTGGATTCTAGTGACCGGTACTCTTCGGGAAGTTTGCCAGTTAATTGGTAGTCTTTGAGAACAGCAAGAAACTGACCTTGGTCTTTACGATCCACAAGTTTATCTTCAGGAATATAGAAATCCACTAGGTTATACTTAAATGCAAGGGCGTTATTAGTCGTGTTACGGCGGTAAAATTCGTTCTTTATCTCTTGTTCTGTGACGGAGATAAGGGGCGAAATGATCCTCTGTGCGAAGATATTAAACTCCATTGTTTCTCGTATGATTTCGAAGTACTCCTCATAGGTCACCCCCTTGCCCTTGAGGAACACTAGGAGGTCGGCCCTCTTAAGGCCAAGGCGCTCTTCGGTCATCTTAATCCTGGATTCAACGGCATCGTCATTGATGACATAACCTTGGGCATTGATCTTATCCCTTATAATGAAGGAATTGATCATGATGTTGAGAAGCTCTTTGCGACCGTACTTTTCCTCCGTGTAAATCATGGGAGAGATTTCTTTGCGTGCCGGAATCGTTGCTGTTACTCGGTCTATCTCTGAGAGAGAGATGACGCGAGTATTTACGACAGCAACGATTTTATCGAGGAGTTTTTCGGAAGATTTAGTGTCCTGTGCGTGGACTAGATCTACGCACAGAAGGAGGAGAGGTATTAGGAATTTCACTTACCGTCACTGTTATAAGAGGTTAGGGTTTGTCTTTATGTCTGAGCCCTTCGCCAAGCTTTTGAAATAGTCTTCAATCATGGCGTCTCTTTTTTTATCGTAAATAATTTTCTTGTACAAGTTTTTGTCGATCTGATCTAAGGACTTAACGCCCAGGACCTTAATAACGTGATAACCCATTTGCGTCCTGACTGGTTTTGAAATGAAGCCCACCTTCTGGCCCCGGATCGCTTCAAAATATTCTGGGGCAAGCCTAGTTGGAGGTTGGAACCCAAGGTCACCCCCAACTGGTGCTGTTGATGTCTGGGAGAGCTTGTTCGCATACTTCGCAAATTCGTCAGGGCTCTTAGAGAGAAGATCGTAAATATCCATTGATTGTGTAAACCCTGCCTTCACTTCTTCAGGAGTCGGCTCTGCACGGAGTCGGAACAGAATATGGGCGGTACGATATTCTTTGTTACTTTCGTAGTACTTCTTAACATCATCATCGGAGACAGTAATTTTTGTAAACTCGTTCTCGAGATCCTTTGAAGTCTGTGCATTAAATAGAATATCTTCCTGCTTCGAAACGACCACTGGATCTTTATCGGTTCCAGACTTACGTGCCTTCTGTATACCTAGCTCACGGTTAATCAGATCTTGAAGCGAAACTTCTTTCGTGATCTTTCGCTGTCCGACAAATTTGAGATTCTGAAGATGATATTCCTCAAATTGCTTTTTCGTTATTGGGCGACCATTAACAGAAGCCACGATGTCCTTATTCTGTGCGAATGACGGAAGAGCGAGCGTTAGGACAACTACGGCGAGAGAAAGGTTCTTCATACACATCCCTGTGGTATTCGATTTAAAAAGAGCTTCTAATAAAAACGGTATCATACACCCATTTCCGCCGCAATATGTTTCGCAAACTCGTAAAGCATCTGATGACTCACATGCTCTTTAAAGAGTGCAATCACAGATGAATCGGGGTTGAGTTTGTAGAACTTCGGTTTTCCGATGAAGAACTTCAGCATCTTATCCCTTAGCTGATGGTTCCAGTTTAGTATTTCCTGGTCGAAGAAGAGCCCGATTTGGACCCCAGAAACCTTAACCAAACGTACGCCTAGAGGCTGGAAAATTATTCTCGCACGCAGTATGGCGTAGAGTGATTCGAGCTCTTTTGGGGTGTGGCCGAAAGCATCCGCCAACTCCGTTACGATGTCTTCAAGGCGCGAGAGGTCGTTGCAGTTTGAGAGGCGTTTATAGTACTTCAGTCGGAGAGCGTGATCTGGGATGTATGCATTGGGGATGTAGGCCGAAAATGGGGCTTGGATCTCTATATTCTTGACCGAGACTTTCTGCTCACCTTTTATTTCTTGGACTGCTTCCTGGAGCAGGTCCATGTAGAACTCGAGTCCAATGGCCTCGATGTGGCCAGATTGTTCACCCCCAAGGATGTCCCCGGCCCCGCGGATCTCCATGTCGGAAGACGCCAGCGCGAAACCAGAACCCATCTCTGCGTAGGTCTGGAGCGCCTGTAGACGACGCTGGGCAGTTTCGCTTAATAAGCGGTTATCTGGAACGATAAAGTAAGCATAAGCTTTCCGGTCTGATCGGCCGATCCGGCCTCTTAGCTGGTGGAGCTGGGCCAGGCCGTAGGTATCGGCACGATCGATAATCATTGTGTTGGCGTTTGGAATGTCTATTCCGGATTCAATGATCGTCGTGGCGAGAAGTATGTCAGACTTATGGTCGTAAAAATCATTAATGCGCTTTTCCAGATCACGCTCGTTCATCTGCCCGTGGGTTACGGAGATGCGTGCCCCGGGGACGAGTTTTTTCAGGTAGAGCTCGTGTTCTTCAATGTCGTGCACTCGATTGTGAACGTAATAGATCTGTCCTCCACGTGAGAGCTCCTTTTCGATCGCAGCCTTAAGTGTAAGATCATCTTCTTTTATAATGTACGTTTTTATGGCCTGGCGACGCGGTGGAGCAGTCTGGATGAGCGACAGGTCCCTGATTCCGAGAAATGAGAGCTGAAGTGTTCTCGGGATTGGCGTCGCGGTCATCGTAAGTACATCTACGCCTGTCTTTAAGAGTTTTAGCTTTTCCTTGTGAGCGACTCCAAACCGGTGTTCTTCGTCAATGATCAAAAGGCCGAGGTCATGGAACTCTAGTTTGTCTGAGAGGACCGAGTGCGTGCCAATCAGAATGTCCACTTTCCCCTCTGCTACCTCAATCATGACCTCGCTTTTCTGCTTGGCCGATTTAAACCTTGAGATAAAGTTAATCGAGACAGGAAAATTCTCGAAACGTTTCACAAACGAATGGTAATGCTGCAACGCCAGAACTGTCGTTGGCACCAGAATGACAACCTGTTTTTTATCTAGAACGGCCTTCATTGAAGCCCGCATCGCGACCTCAGTTTTTCCGAAGCCGACATCACCACAGACCAGTCTGTCCATTGGATATTGACCCTGCATATCTTCCAAGACGTCGTGTATCGCCTTCTGTTGATCTGGGGTCTCTTCAAAAGCGAATGATAGCTCGAATTCTTTAAACAAATGATCTGGTGGAGAAAAGGGGAAGCCGCCGCGAAGCTTCCTTTCCGCCTGCAGCTTAATTAAGTCGAAGGCGAGTTTCTTGACCGAGCTCCGTGCCTTGGTTTTTAGGTCAGCAAATTTCTTTGACTTAAGCGAAGCAACCTTTAACCCAGAGCTGGCCTCGGCATGCTTTTGGACGAGGTTCAGCTTGTAAACAGGGACGTAAACCTTATCGTTGTCTTCGTAAAGTATCACGAGGTAGTCGCTTTGTTGGTCTCCGGCCGCAATTGTCTCGAGACCCTTATAGACACCGATTCCGTGGTCCCGGTGGATTACATAGTCATTCACCTTAAGAGTCGCGATTTGTTCAGCGAAAAGGTCCTTGTGCGAAGCCTTTACCGCCTTAGATTTCTTTTTTTTGACCGAGAAAAAATCACTCTCAGAAAGAACAAAGATGTGTTCATTTTTATAATAGAATCCTTCGTCTAGCTTACCGAAAGTAAAGACGAGGCGAGTGCCGAGTTCGGTCAAGCGGTTTTCCTCAAGCAGAAACTGGAGCTCTTGCCTGGCGTTCTCCGAGTTATAAGTGACGAGGAGGTGACCCCTGACGTCGAGCTCTTTGCGAAGGATTTTCAGACACCCCTTAATGTACTCATATTTATTCTCAGGAACACTTCCCGCCAGTTGAAGCTTGGTCTGAAGATAGGTCTTCATTTTCTCAAAACTTAAGTGAAGTTCTCGGTCGAAGGGAGTATCTAGGTTGATGGTGATATCGAGTTGATCAATATAAAGTCGCTTGAACGGATATTCCGGTAACTTGTGAAGATAAAAGTTCTCGGGCCCTGGTAAGACCGACCCGCTCTCCACCACCATGCTCAGGGCCTCGTAGTCCTCTGACTGCCCCGCGTAGAAACCTTCAAAGGAATTGAGTGCATTGTCAAAATTGAGGAAGGTCAGCTTTGCAGAGACCGGTAGGAAATCGAAAAGTGTTTTGGGTTGATCGAAGAACAAGGGGACGAACAAGGGATAGTTTTCAAAAAGTTGACCCTCGCCAATTCGAGCAAGAAGAAGCTTCCTGGCCTCATACTTGTTCTTGAACGCTGGCTGCGCTTGAGGAAGTTTCGCCCTTAGACGAGCGGCGTATGGATCCCGAGTCAGGTAGCCGGCACCCGGGATAAAACGGACTTCAGAATAAGTGGTCTCTCTATCTGTTTTCTGAGTCTCTAGATCGATGAGGTACATTTCTTCAATGAGATCGTCGAAATAATGAATCCGTATCGGCTTCTGAGAGATGGGGTAGACGTCGAAGATCTCACCCCGGCGTGAATAGGTTCCCGGCTCCTCCACAGTACTCGCAGGGTAATACCCAAGATCACTTAACCTTCTCGCAAGGTCGAAGGGGGAAATAATGTCGTCCTTTTTGATGCTGAAGCTGTTGTTCCGGAAAAATTCCTGATCAGGCCCTAACAAGAGCGCAGCTTCTAGGGTCGTAACGATGGTCATAGGGGCATTAACTTGAAGGTTCTGCAGTACTGCCCAGCGCGCCAATAAGGTGGCTTCGGAAGTAAGAATAGAGCTATAAAGGCTGTGATTGTGTCCGGGATAGAAGACTATATTTTTTATGTGCCTAAGGGAATCGTAGACATCCTCAGCTTCGTCCTGGCCGGCACAGATTATTATGTGCGTAGAGCTAAAGAGTTGCTTGGAAAAATAACTACCCGCAAGAAGACACCACTGGTGAGGTGAAACTCCTTTCAGCGAAAGGTCTTGTTGATGGTTTTGAAGCCAGTAATCAATTTTAGCAGAGATTGCACTAAACAACGTCACATTAAAATCCGATGAAAAAGGTTGTCCTTCCACTCGCAACGAAGCATCGGGTCAACCTGTACAATACCTCGCCTAATACAAAATAACACCTTTCCTAAATTCAACATCTTTTGTATCTTAAAAATACTTTTTTCCGACCTTAATTGAAGTGGAGACTTCCATGACACCAGCTCAGATTGATGGCTTGATGCCTATTGTTATGCTTATGGGTATAGCGGTTTTGATGTTTACGGGCGGACATTTTCTATCACTACTTCTTGCTCCTAAAAAGCCCTCTCACCTTAAATCGACTCCCTACGAATGTGGCGAGTTGCCCGTAGGATCAGCTTGGTCTGCGTTTAACGTGCGCTTCTACGTAGTCGGGCTCATCTTTATCATTTTTGACGTAGAATCTGTACTCATGTTTCCTATCGCATCGGTTTTTAGGGAATTAAACGATATGGGAGAAGGTTTATACGTTCTCGAAATCTTCTTAAGCTTCATATCGATCCTGGTTATGGGCATTGCCTATTGCTGGAAAAAAGGTGACCTGGACTGGGTTAAGTCTTATCAGGTCTCGCTCAATAATAATAAATAAGGCACCGACCCATGAATCAAACGCTTGTCAGCTATCTCTCTCAATACGAGTTTTATGACATTCTTCTTGGCCTCTTTGGCAAGAATGAGGGCTTTTTAGCCTTCACGATCTATCTCCTTTTTACCCTGGCCATTGTTGGCCTATGCGCAACCATTGGCGGCCTAGGAACATACGCCGAGCGGAAGATCTCGGCTGACATACAACAGCGAGTTGGTCCTAACCGTGTCGGTCCCTATGGAATCCTCCAGTTTCTGGCCGACGGTGTGAAGATGATCACAAAAGAAGATGTGATGCCTTTCACTGCCGACAAATTCCTTTTTTATTTAGCTCCCATGCTGGCACTCATTGGTGTGTTCGCAACACTTGCAGTTCTTCCCTGGTCAAGTGGCTTCATCATGGCCGATCTTAATGTAGGGATCTTCTACCTCATCGCCATTTCTTCACTCGTCGGCGTATCTGTTTTCCTTGGTGGTTATGCATCCAATTCAAAATGGTCGATGCTTGGTGGATTAAGGGGTGCATCTCAGATCATTTCCTACGAAATCCCCGTTACCATTTCGGTGTTATCGATTACTCTTCTTGCTGGTGGCATGAGCTTTGGAACGATCCTAAGTCATCAACAGGGTACACCCATCAACTGGTTCCTATTTCATAATCCGTTTGCCTTCATTGCATTCTTTGTCTATTTCATAGGGGCCCTCGCGGAAACAAACCGAGCGCCATTCGATCTTCCTGAGGCGGAATCTGAGCTCGTTTCCGGTTACCACACTGAATATACAGGAATGCGATTTGGGTTCTTTGCCCTGGCAGAGTACATTGAAGTTTTCGTCGTGTGCGGAGTTGGTGCTGCCCTCTTTTTGGGCGGGGGCAATCTCCCATTTAACATTAGCATTGATATCATTCCGCTCCAGCTAGTGCAGGTGACTGTATTCATGGCCAAAGCCCTGCTTCTTTATTATGTAGTCATTTGGGTACGGTGGACCTTCCCTAGGCTCCGAGTTGACCAGCTCATGTCGATTTGCTGGAAATACCTTACCCCAATTGCGATATTCAATCTCGTTGGGAATGCTGTTTGGATGGTTATGTTTAACGGAAAATCCATCGCCGACCTTGTGTTCGGTGGCCATTAATTAAGGATAACAAATGTTCGCGCAAGTCCTTTTTCTCATGTCGGCTTTTCTTACCATTGGTTGTGCTATCGCAGTGATGGTGACGAAGAACATCATGCATTCTTGTATTTTTCTTCTTGGTTCACTGATCGGAGTGGCGGGTCTGTACGCAACCCTGGGTGCTGATTTTGTGGCAGTTACCCAGATTATGGTCTACGTTGGCGGTATCGTCATCCTTATGCTTTTTGCAGTCATGCTTACTGGCGGAAAGGACTTTGTATCGCGTGCTCAAAATCTCCTTGGTCTGGCCCCGGCCATGGGTAACAAGTGGACCTATGGCACTGGTCTATTTGTTGGTGCTGTTTTTCTACTTACGAATGTGAGCCTTTTGATGAATGTTTCAAAAGCTTATCCAGTGAAGAACTTCGGAAACGAGTTCCCTTCAACTGTTTCAGCAATTGGAAAGCTCCTCGTTAAAGAACATGTGCTCGCCTTCGAGCTCTCCTCTGTACTACTTCTTGGTGCTCTCGTTGGCGCGGCGATTATCGCTCGGCCAAGAAAGCAATAAACGGAAAAAATTTATGATGGGCTTAACCTCTTATCTTGTCATCTCTCTGTTCCTCTTCATCACAGGTCTCGTCGTGATGATCTCTAGGAAAAACATCGTTGCCATACTCTTGGGCATTGAACTCATTCTCAACGCCGCGGCACTTAATTTCGTCGCCTATTCCCGCTACGTAACGGGGAACTTGGACGGGCATATCTTTAGTCTATTCATTATCGTTGTCGCCGCTGCGGAAGCAGCGGTTGGCCTCGCGATTATAATCCGTTTCTTTCAGATTAAAGAAACCATTCACATCGACGAAGCCACACAACTCCGAAACTAAGGGCACCACATGGAATATACAGTTGGAAATATTGCGCCGATCTTCCTTGCACCAGTACTTGCGTTTGTCATAAACGCCTTTCTTGGAAGAAAGCTGCCTAGACAGGGTGATTGGCTAGCGACGTTCAGCATATTCGTCTCTTTTATCTTTTCCGCCCGCATCTTTGCCGACTTCGTATTCGGAAAGTTTGCTACAGATCAATATATTCATAAGACATTCACATGGTTTGACCTCACATACGGGGCAAATATTTGGAAAGTCGACATGGGTGTTTACATCGATAATATGGCCGCCATCATGCTTCTCATGGTCTCAGGCGTTGCTTTTTTGATTCACCTCTTTTCAACGTGGTACATGGATCATGATGAAAAGCATGGTCGCTTCTTTATTTTCCTACCGTTGTTCACGAGCGCCATGCTTGCACTTGTACTCTCAGACAACCTTCTCTCACTTTTTATTTTTTGGGAGATCATGGGCTTCTGTTCTTACTCTTTAATCGGAATTTATAATAAAAAAGAGAAAGCTGGAGACGCGTCCCTTAAGGCCTTCATGACCACCCGAGTGGGAGACGTATTTCTTCTTTTGGGGATGGTTGCGATTTGGATGGTGATTGGTTCTGTTTCCTACGTGGACATCTACGCAGCTATAGCTCAAGGTAAGTTTGCTGGACAAGCTGTCATGGGAATCTCCCTCGCAACCTTCTCCGGACTATGCATTTTTCTTGGGGGCATGGGCAAGTCTGCCCAGTTCCCACTTCATGTTTGGCTCCCGGATGCTATGATGGGTCCAACTCCCGGTTCGGCATTGATTCACGCTGCTACTATGGTTGCCGCCGGAGTTTACCTATCCCTTCGGATGTATCCCCTGATGGTTCTTGGTGACCTGACTTGGTTTATCGCAGTTATAGGTGCGATCACCGCATTTATGGCAGCGACCATCGCCCTTGTGCAGACAGATATTAAAGCCGTTCTTGCTTTTTCTACCATTTCACAGCTTGGCTATATGATGATCGGTGTCGGAGTAGGTTCTTACAACGCTGCCTTCATGCACCTTATAACACACGCGATTTTCAAGGCTTGTCTCTTCTTGTCTGCTGGATCTGTGATCCATTCGATTCATGAGCAGGAGATGCCGAAGATGGGTGGGCTTCGTAAATACCTACCCTACACTCATTTTGCGATGATGTGTTGTACGCTGGCCATCGCTGGCATTCCTTTATTTTCAGGCTTTGTGTCTAAAGACCGAATTCTTGGAGACGCCCTTTATTTTGGCTTCATGGCAGGGCAGAGCCCCCTTATGGCAATTGTTCCCATTTTGGGTTTTGCTGGAGCTGGTCTGACAGCTTTTTATATGTTCCGGATGATGTTTCTTACTTTTTATGGCGAAAATCGTATGCACCACGATGACCATGGTCATGGTCATAAAGATGGCCATAATGATGAAGCTCATGGTCACGACATTCACCACGAGCATCTTTCTGTTCGGCAGAACATCCCTCTCCTCATTCTTTCGGTTTTCACTTTGGGCTTTTGGTTTGCAGGAACTCTCACTGGCCAGACTTTTGGTAAGGTCTTTGGTGCCAAAACTGAGTGGTTTAAAATTCTAGTAGAGGCTCCGAAAGTTGAGAGATTTGTTGATCACTCCCGAGAGCTTCTTGGTTCTACTGATACTCGCCCTTCTCTAGAGCTTCCTGTAGCTGTTTATGATCATCACAGTGACACTCAGACTGGTTACGCAGGGCCAAATCCTGACACACATAAAATCCATCAGGCCCATACAATAGGAGCCATTCTTTCGATCATTATTGCCTTTTCCGGAGTGTTCTTGGCCTACCTGATGTACATACGAAAATCAGTCACGCCGTTGTCGAGGACATTTTCTAGTTACACGGAGCTTCTTAAGAACCGATATTATTTTGATAATCTCTATGTGGATATCGTCATAAAGAAAGGGCTACTGCCTTTCAATCGCCTCCTATCTTGGTTTGACATGGGTGTTTACGACCGTTTTGCAGTTGACGGTTGGGCCAAGGTCAATAGAGTTCTTTTCACCGCTTCTAAATGGTTTGATAACGTAGTCGTCGACGCCATAGGCGTAGATGGAACGGGTGTTGCGGTTAATTTATTTAATCTTGTGCTTCGGATCGTACAGAGCGGTAAGATTCAGTTTTACTTCATCGTGCTGATCACGGTTCTTGCTTCTTATATTTGGACAGTAAATATCTAAGGTTTCTTTTATAGAGAGAGGTTCGTTGTGAACGGAATTTTGAATTGGATTTTATGGTTACCGGTTATCGGTATGGTGGCCGTGATTCTTACGCCGAAGGCGAAGGAAAACGCGATCCGCATGGTGACCCTGGCGACGACAACCGTTACCCTAGCGCTTTCGGTTATCCTTTACCTTAAATTTGACACGACAACGGCCGACATGCAGTTCGTGGTTAAGTTTCCGTGGATCGAGCAGTTTCATATTAACTACTTCCTCGGTATTGACGGCATCACAATGTTGATGACCTTCTTGAACGCACTACTCTTCTTTATTTGTACTCTTTCTTCTTGGACAGTCGAAAAGAATGTAAAGGCTTACTTTGCTTTGCTTCTTATGCTCCAATCCACCGTATTTGGTGTCTTTTTCGCCTTGGACTTTTTTCTTTTCTATGTTTACTGGGAAGTTATGCTCCTTCCAATGTTTTTCTTAATTGGTATATGGGGCGGCGAGAACCGGGAGTACGCTGCGATAAAGTTTTTCCTCTACACCTTCTTTGGCTCAATTTTCATGCTTGTCGGTATCATCGCCCTTTACTATGCAACCGGCAAAGGTGTTGATTCCTTTAATATTATCGCTCTTCAAGGTGGTAAGTTTACTGAGCTTACCGTTGACCTCTTTGGTCAAACTCTTTCTTTCGAGACCCTCTTCTTCTGGTTTATGTTTCTTGGTTTTGCAATTAAGGTCCCAGTGTTTCCTTTTCACACCTGGCTCCCTCACGCGCACGTTCAGGCACCAACCGCTGTTTCTGTTATTCTTGCAGGCGTTCTCTTGAAAATGGGGACTTATGGCTTCCTCCGGATCGCCTTCCCAATTTTCCCACAGGCCGCCGTTGAATCCTCAACTATTATTGCAGTCCTTGGTCTGATCTCTGTCATTTACGGTGCATTCTGCGCCATGGCCCAAGACGATGTTAAAAAGCTCGTTGCCTACTCTTCAGTCTCGCACATGGGCTTTGTTATGCTCGGTCTAGCCGCAATGACGACCCAGGGAATGAATGGGGCTGTACTCCAGATGTTCAACCATGGCACATCTACGGCCATGATGTTCTTGCTCATCGGAATCCTCTATGAACGTTCTCACCACCGTTGGATTGTGAAGCCTGATGGTTCTAAGGGTTACGGAGGTCTTTCGACCAAGCTGCCCAAGTATACTACGGTCTTCATCATCGGTATGTTTGCCTCTTTAGGCCTTCCGGGACTCTCTGGTTTTATTTCTGAAGCCCTGATCTTCCTCGGTATTTACCAGCGCTTCACGACGATTACTGTGATTGCAGTCGTTGGTCTATTAATCGGTGCTGCTTATCTCCTTTGGATGTTCAAGCGGATGTTCTTCGGAGAGGTTAATCCTGAAACTGAAGAGTACGAGGACATGAATGCTCGTGAAGTCTTCTACATGATACCACTATGTGTGTGCGTTATTGTATTTGGAATCTTCCCGAGTCCACTGCTTAACGTGATGAAGGCTTCCGTTGGACAGCTTGTTGATCTCTTGAGCAAGTTTTAAGCGAGGTTTCTTGTGATTGACCAATTACTTGGTTTCGTAACTTACTACTGGCCGGAAATGATCACCATCGTTTTGATGATGACTCTTCTGGTTGCCGAGGCCACGGTAAAAGATGAGCACGCTCCGCGGACAAAGATCCACGTTTACACTCAGTTTATGCTTGGCCTTGTCCTGGTAAACCTTTTTCTAAATCTTGGGGAGAAACCGCTACATATCTTCCATAATGCCGTAACAATTGATCCATTCAGTACGTTGATTAAGATCATTATGACTGCGGGAACTATGGGTGCTATTTTCTTGAGCCACTCCTCACGCGACATCTATACGAACCTCAAGTCTGAATTTTCCGTAATGGCGGTGGGCGTACTGATCGGTGGAATGCTACTCGCGTCTGCTAACAACATGCTGACCCTTTATCTTGGTATTGAGACTCTCTCGATACTTTCGTACGTTCTTAGTTCCTTTAAGCGAGATGAGGCGACCTCGACTGAAGCTGGGATGAAGTACGCTCTTTATGGCGGACTTTCGGCAGGGGTAGCTTTATTTGGAATGTCTCACCTTTATGGCGTTTTTGGATCGATTCAGTTCGTTGAAATGATTGACAAGATTCCAGGACTGGCCGGTCTTAACCTCGCCATTGTTATTGTATCTTTTCTTATGTTCTTTGTTGGAATTGGGTACAAGATTTCGGCTTTTCCATTTCACATGTGGACTCCGGATGTTTACCAGGGATCCCCGATCCCTGTGACAGCATTCTTTGCAATAGTTCCAAAGATGGCCGGGGTTGCTGCTTTAGTTCGTGTCTCATTCGTCTTTTTTCAGGAAGGCTCAGCTCTCACGGTGACTTGGACTGGTCTGATACTCGTTATTGCAGCAATGACGATGACAGTCGGTAATGTGACTGCGATTGGCCAGAGTTCTGTTAAGCGTCTTCTCGCTTTTTCATCCATTGGCCATGTCGGGATGATGATCCTTGGTGTTGTCGTTATGAACGAGGCCGGAGTACAGGCCATTCTATTCTACGGAATTGCTTACCTCTTTATGACACTCATCGCGTTTTACATCACGTCATGTTTATCTGATATGTATGGCACTGATTCTTATGATGTATTCCGAGGCCTGGTCTACAAGCATCCTTTGATGGCCATCATCATGGCCGGTGTTTTGTTTTCTCTTGCAGGAATGCCACCATTCTCGGGATTCGTGGCAAAATTCAATATCTTTTCCGTTATAATTGAAAAGAAACACTACGGAATTGCTCTAGTAGCAGCAATTAACTCAGTTATAGCACTTTATTATTACGTCAAGCTCGCGAAGACCATGATCTTTAGTGAGGCGGATGGGGAAGAGAGAGTTCTTTCGTTTACGACCGCCAATCAAATCGTAATCGTTGCTCTTTTTATACCAGTTCTTTTCCTTGGCATCTTCTGGGATTCAGCGATGGCACTGGCCGGGAATGCCCAACTTTTTATCAAGTAATCGTATTCTGGGGAGGATCTTAGTCCTCCCCATTTAGTTTTCCCCTCAAATAACTAAAATCCCTTATAATTGTCATCATGACTAAGTATCGTCTTCGGCTCACCAATGGCCGGGTCATCGGTCCATTCGAAAAGCAGGAGCTTATCCTGCTTAAGTCACGCGGACACATCCGAGGAACAGAAGAAGCACAGGTTTATCCTACGGGTAACTGGGCGCCGATTGATCAATTAGAAATCTTTTTCGAGCTGATGGGTAGTGAGCAGGCCACAGAGGCATCCCTTGGGTCTACCAAAGTAGAAGAAACCTTCGTCATTGATCTTGCACAACTTAGAAGCCAAAAACAGGAAAAAGAAATAGATGCCTATGGGGATTTGGCCCCAACCCCTTTAGAGCACCTCACTGAGACCGTTCAATTAAATGCCTCTACGCCAGTCTCTCCGGTTATTCCGATAGACTTACCCTCATCCGACCTACTTATAGACACTAAACCTGGTGATGAATTCCTCTTCCAGTTAGAGGTAAATGGTGAGGAGGTACCTCCGTTAGTTGAGGACGATGGAAAGACCTTGCTTAATCCTGTAGCTCAGCAAGAGATTGAAAAGATGCGTCGACAGCAGAAAGCTGCGGAGGCCAAGCGCCTGGTAGAAGAAGAAGCTGCTCGTCGAAAGGCTGAAGATGACGAACGTCTCCTGGCGGTCTACCAAAAGAGACAGAGTGCCCTCTCTGTGGCCGACGACCGTACGCAGGTCATACGTATCGACAGTCCTTCCCTCCTACGGTCTGCAAGGCAGGCCGAGCTTGATATTGAAGCCGAGCTACGAACTATTCAAAGGCAAGAGAAAAAACGTGAAATTGAAGCAGAGGAACTTGAAGACCCTAACGAGGATAATTCCGCATCCAAAGAGAAGAAAAATCGACTTATTCTTATCGGAGCGGCAATGGCGATTCTCTATGCTGTCTTTTTCCCCGATGAGAAGGCGGTTGAAAGGACATTTCAGCACCTCGAGCCGCAGATTGTTTTTCCAATCCCTTTTGACCAAGCCGACCCTCGGAAATCAAAGGTAGAGTTTAAAAAAGGTCTTGAAGCCTTTGCTATGGGGACTTATCCAGGTCTGGTTAAGGCGGGAAATCAATTCAAGCTTAGCTATGAAAATGATCTTGAAAACAATGAGGCACTTGGTTTCCTTGTCCGTACTTATGGAGAACAGCTCCAGCACTCGACTCGGAAGCTGACTGATGCTCAAACGCTCTTCAATTTGATTCAGAGTAAAAGGCCCTTCCTACTCCGAGACCCCAATGGTGTTATCGGTATGAACCTCTTTTATATGGCCATCAACCGTCCAGGGGCGGCAGTCGATGTTATTCAGAAGTACTTAAAGCTTCAGCCTAAGAATGTAACCCAGGACCTCTTTGCGGTTTACCTCCGGAGCCTCGTAAAACAAGGCCGAATCGATCTGGCCAAACAGTTTCATGTAGCTCTTGCGAAGGCACCTGATAAGAATCGCTACACCTACCAGGCGTTGGTCGAATACCACCTTCTGAATCAGGAAACAGGCAAGGCGATGGAGTATGCTGCTGAAGCTTTAAAGCGTAATCCAAGACTGCCTGGACTCTATCTTTTAAATGCGGAACTCAATCTTCGAGAAAGAAAAACCGAACCAGCGGTTCCTCTTTTAAAAAAAGCAGAAGAGCTAGGCCTTGATTTTAATAACAGAAACCGTGCCAAGTTCTTCGAGCTAAAAGGAATTGTCCTGGGTCTTAGACAAAAGGTTGCTCCGGCGGCACAGGCCTTTCAGAAATCCCTCGCTATTTATGATTCCGATGAACTTCGAATAAAATTAGCAGATCTTCAGACAAGTAATGGGACCTTTGAAGCCGCTGACAAGATTATTCAAGAGAGTAAAGCGGTTAAGCTCTTGATACTTGCCCGAGAGCACTACGATAAAAAAAATTATGAACTAGCACTTAGTATGGCCGCTAGAGCTACGTCCCAGTTCCCTGGTCATATCCCCTCTGAGCTTTTCCTGGCGAAGGTGCAGCAGCGCCTTGGCCAGGCGCGTCTTAGTTTACAGACGATTGACGCTCTATTGGCGAAATATCCGGATGATAGAAAGATCAATCTCGCCATGGTTGAAGCCTTTATTGAGACTTATAAGTTCAACGATGCTCGCAATAGGTTACAGATCGTCGCAAGCACAGGCATGCGCGAAACCTGGGAGTTTGCGTCACTGAATGCAAAGCTCTATCAAAAAATGGGAGATTCTCTTCAGGCCATGTCTTGGTTAAGGCGGTCGATTTCAACAAATCCTCTGAACGACGCCGATATTTTTGCTCTAAGCCAGATTCTTCATAAAAAGGCCAATTTTGAAGGGGCTCGGGTACTTCTGAATAAGTCTATGGAGCTCGATCCTGTGAACCCTGACTATCGAATTGCGTATGCCCGGCTCCTTTATGAGACACAAGATGATCTTGCGGCCATTGGGTACCTTTTGAGTCTTAAAGAGGATTTTGGGGAGAATCCCAAGGTCATGTCCGAGATTGCGATTTTCTACTACCGATCAGGGAAGGTAAAAGATTTCCAAGATTATAAAAAGCGCTTAGAGAAGGAGCATGGGACGGATAAGATTTTGTATGAATTCCTTATCAAGGCTGCACTGATGGACGAACGCTTTGATGAAGTACCGGTACTCGTTGAGAAACTACTTACAAAGGAGCCAGGTGATCTGGAACAGATGATGACAGCTGGCCGTGTACTATTTGATCAGGGGAAACTGCCAGAAGCCGCCAAGTGGTTCCGGAGGGTCAAAGATAAACTCCCCTCTTATCCAAAGGTACTTTATTTTATGGCAAAAATTGAATTCATGACAGGGGATGTCGATTCAGCGTTAAAGAAAATTGAAGAAGATATCAAGGCCAACGGCGAGAACGATGAAGACTTGGTTTTTATGGCCCAGATCTACCAAGTTAAGGAGAAGCTCGTCGAAGCGGAGAATTTCTATAAACGGGCACAGAAGTTAAATCCTAAATCCTACGATGCGATCATGGGTCTTGCAGATCTTAGCACCAAGCGGAATAATCACGATCTTGCTCTTGACCTTTATAAGCGCGCGATGAAGCTGCGGCAGGACGAGCCGCTTGTGCATAAGAAAATTGGCGACGTCTACCGCCAACTCGGTCAGGGTGCACTGGCCATTGAAGCGTATAAACTGTATCTTGATATGGACCCTGAGAGCCCCAATAAGAGCAATCTTGAATCATATATTAATCTCATGCAATAGGTGACTCCATGCTAGACATTAAAAAACTTGAAACCGATTTTGTGGCCATAAAGGCACGGCTGGGAAACAGGAATTTTGATGTTGGTGGAGTGGACGAGATTCTGCTTCTGAATAAAAAACGCAAGGAACTTACAACGGCGTCTGAAACCAAGAAAGCTGAAGTTAATAAGCTTTCTCGTGAGATCGGTGAACTGAAGAAGAATAAACAAGATGCAGATTCTCAAATGAAGCAAGTCGCGGCCCTTAAGGCTGCGATGGAATTCGACGCCAATGAGCTCGATGAGGTTCAAAAGAAGCAGTCATCTCTCCTCCTCAATATTCCCAACCTGCCGGCCAGCGATGTACCTGTAGGTAAAAACGAGGATGATAATGTAGAAGTTAAGCTTTGGGGAACACCGCGCGTTTTCGACTTTACTCCAGCAGACCATGCTGACCTTGGGGAAAGGCTCGGGCTTCTTGACTTCGAAGCTGCAGCGAAAATTACCGGTGCACGGTTTGTAGTTTATCGGGGTGCTCTTGCCAGACTAGAGCGGGCGTTGATTAATTTTATGCTCGATCATCAGGGTACTAAGGGTTTCACCGAAATGATGACTCCATTTATAGCCCACGAGCGCTCCCTGGTCGGAACAGGAAATCTTCCCAAATTTGAAGATCAGCTCTTTAAGCTAAATTCTGAGCAACCATGGTACCTCATCCCTACCTCTGAGGTGACACTTACTAATCTCAAGCGGGAGCAGATTGTCGAGGAAGCCGAACTTCCTTTTCTCTATGCGGCTTATTCCCCGTGCTTTCGATCTGAGGCAGGATCTCATGGTAAAGATGTGAAGGGTCTCATTCGCATGCA
>JAIYDC010000033.1 GCA_027487685.1 Pseudomonadota bacterium
GCTACGCCCGCAAGACAAAAAAAATGGTGGCGCGGGGTGGATTCGAACCACCGAAAGCTGACGCTGGCAGATTTACAGTCTGCTCCCTTTGGCCACTCGGGAACCACGCCGGTTCATACTCAAACCAGGTTACATTACTTCGCATGTAACCAAATCAAAAGATCTCTTCGTTTCTATAGTGGAGCTGCTCACAGGGATCGAACCTGCGACCTACGGTTTACAAAACCGTTGCTCTACCAGCTGAGCTAGAGCAGCCCATACATCAACGACGAAATCGCGAGTCTCAAATTTATAATGTTAAGGGCAAAGAATTTCAAGCTTTTTTAAGTCAGATACCAAAACATTTTTCCATAGCGATGGCGGCAGCCGCTGAAACATTCAGGGATTTTGTATCACCTTGAGAGGAGAGACTGAGGTTTTTCTGGACCAATCTTGCTACTGCATTGGAAAGTCCAGTCTCCTCGGCACCTAGCAGTAAACATATTTTTGTTTGCACACGGAGATCATTCGTGAAGAAATTCTCACTTGAGTGTTCTGAAAGCCCAACTGTTAAAACTCCAGCATCATTCATGAGCCCCACTGCACGACTCAGCGAAGTCACACGAATGAGCGGAACATGCTCAACTGCACCAGAAGCAATGCGGTAAAAAGATGGCGTCAACCCAAATGATCGCTCCGAGGGGATAAGTACTCCCGTTACCCCATAAAAAGATGCAGTGCGAAGAATAGCAGCTCCATTATGAACGTCAGTTATCTGATCAAGTGCTAATAATCGCGCCCCAGGGTTCTTTATGAATTCTTGAAGACTGTAAGTTTCAAGAGGTGAGGTCTGAAGATAGATGCCTGAAGGTACCCGGGTGAAATCGAGGTCTAGATGCTGGCAAAGTTTCTTCGCCTGCTCCTGAAGAGCATGCGATGAAAGAATATCAGTTTTAACATTATAATTTTTCGGGACTATCCGATGCTTTTTTTGTAACTCACTCAGACCCTCATCTGTTGCCACAAGCTTGATGTGACTTCGGCTCGTATTCTTTAGCGCCGCAGCTATACTGTGCATTCCAAAGATTAAATCAAAATCGGCGCTCAATAGGCCCTCCTAATAGTTACAGCTTTGAGGGTAGCGCACATTTCGCAAAATGTATTTAGCTAACGATTGGCCTAAACAGGCAAAGTTAGAAAATGACCGGGCACAGTTTTTAAAAGTACTTTGATTAAGCCCAACGCGAAAGCTCATGAAGCTTCTTGAGAAGAACTCCGGTCAGGTCCTGACGTTTCACTTTCAGCACCTCTCCGGTCTTTCGGACTTTTACTTCGATCTCACCCGTGGCCAGATAGTCACGCTCGCCCAGCACTACCCGAACAGGAAGACCAATAAGGTCCGCATCCTTGAACATAACTCCAGGACCCAACTGTCGGTCGTCAAAGAGAATCTCCATCCCAGCTGTGCGCAACTCAGAATATAGTTCCTCTGCTAGGGACTTTGTCTCGGGGGTCTTTCCGATGAAGCAGAGGTAGACATCATAAGGTGCAATCGAAGCGGGCCAGACAATACCGTCTTTATCATTATTCTGCTCAATTGCAGATGCCAGAACACGAGTAACTCCGATGCCGTAACAACCCATGATAGGGGTCACACTCTGTCCCTTCTCGTTTAGAACAGTGACTTTCATGCTCTTGGTGTATTTGTCCCCAAGCTGGAAAATGTGTCCCACTTCAATGCCTTTCTTGAGGACAATAGGATCTTCTCCAATATAGTCACCCTCTTTCGCCAGTCGGATGTCGGCCCGAAAGTGCTTGGCAATAGTATCTCGGGCGGGGACGAATCCTTTAAAGTGGAAATCCGATTCGTTAGCTCCGGCCACATAGCTAGAGTTCATATCGATGGAATCGTCATAAATGATCTTAAGCTCAGCGCTTGTTCCTGGGCCCATAAATCCCTTGATTAAGCCCAGTCGATCAAGTTCGGCTTGCTGAGCGGGACGGATATGTTCGGCATTTACCTTATTCTTAAACTTTACCTCATTCAAATTGTCGTCCCCAAGAAGCATGACCATGAAGAACTGATCTTTTCCGCCAATGACTGCATTCATCACAACAGACTTGAGCGAATGAGTAATGAGGATTCCATGGGCGGCACAGACTTCTTCGCATGTCTTTTGATTTGGAGTTGCTAATTTTACTAGCGGTGCCTGAATGGCAGGGGTGATACCTTTTCGAACAGTCACAGCTTTCTCAATGTTAGCAGCGAAGCGTGTTCGAGGGACAGTGACAACATAATCCTCACCGTTGTCAGCTACAACCTGGAATTCGTGAGTCTTTGCTCCTCCCCCGGCCATTGCGCCACCGTCAGCTTCAACTGCAATGAAATCCAGACCCATTCGACGAAAAATATTCTCGTAGGCGACAAAAATCTCATCGTAAAATTTATCCAATGAGGCTTTATCTAGGTGAAATGAGTAACCGTCCTTCATCGTGAACTCTCGAGCTCGGAGGAGACCAAAACGAGGCCGAATTTCATCACGGAATTTCGTGTTTATCTGGTACAAACACACAGGCAATTGCTTGTAAGAGCTCACAGTCCGGCGAAAAATATCAGTCACTGTCTCTTCGTTGGTTGGGCTAAAGCAAACGTCCCTCTCGGCGCGATCCTTAGACTTTAGCATTTGACCTCCCATTCCGTCCCAGCGACCTGACTCCTGCCACAGTTCGGCAGGAGTTACGACTGGCATCGAAATCTCGAAGGCATTAATTTTATCGTGCTCCTCTCGAATAATACGTTCAATCTTTTTAAGAGATCTAAGGGCCATGGGAAGATAGGTGTAAAGTCCCGCTCCAGTTTTATACATCAGCCCCGCTCGCATCATAAGCTGCTGAGATACGACGTCGGCGTCAGAGGGAGTTTCTTTTAATGTTTGCCAGTAACCTTGTGAAAGGCGCATGAAGTTCCTTATTCGAAGAGGCTTTTAGATCGTTGGTCTTTCATTTCAATGTACATACTGAGCGCACATTCCTCAACTTGGGCGCCGACTTCCACCAAAGGATTGCTGCCGGATACAGGGATGATTTCCATATCCGTCGAGAGCTCAGGACCAGGGCAACTGGGGTAATCGAAGATGTAGAGTAGGAGGAGTGCCCCGGGAATTGAAAGTGGAATGACCTCTCTCAGAGGCAAAACCTGACCTTTCGAAAAATCGAGGAGGGACCGACTCCGTTCGTTCTGAGGAAGTTGAAATGACTGTGCCAGCCGGTAAGACTTACCTGCCTCAAGGTCGCTCCAAGTTGCTCCTAGGACGGATGAAGTTAAGAAAAAAATTGCTAGGAATAATCGCATTAATCAATCCTTTTTGAACCAACATGTTAACGATAAAGCGTTCAAATGTGAAATTACAAGACGACAGAAGCACTGCTTCATTCGTAAAATGTTTGCATGATTCGATTTAGAAAAGCCGAAAGTGAAGATGCTAGCGCTATCGCAGAGCTTGTCAACTCCGCCTACCGAGGCGAAAGTTCCCGGGCCGGATGGACTACAGAGGCTGATCTCCTCGGAGGTCAGCGGACAGATGCTGACAATATTCGAGAAATGATCGCTACAGACAGAATAGAGATGGCCTTGGAAGCTGACGTCATTTTTGGCTGCATTTACATTCGTCGAGAGAGCGAGTCCGTTTACTTCGGTATGCTGACGGTACTTCCTACCCTTCAAAATCGTGGAACAGGAAAACTGCTACTAGAACGGCTGGAGCAGCTCACACGAATCTGGGGGGATAGAAAGATCAGAATGACAGTCATTAGCTCAAGGATAGAGCTCATAGAGTACTATCAAAGGCGTGGATTCATTTGGACCGGCGAAACAGAGCCATTTCCTGAAAGCGACCCCAGATTTGGAATTCCGAAAACAAAGCTTGTTTTTAAAGTTTTTGAAAAGTCGCTAGTGTGAAACAGACATAAACTGTGGAAGTTTATGGGCCTCTCTCACTTCGGCCTTTAGTGCAGACGCAGACACGATCTCGTAGGACGCTGGACTTTCGAGAAGCTTGCGGCACAAAAGATTATGTAGATTGTGACCAGACTTGTAGGTGGTGATCTTCCCAGCAATTTCATAACCCAGGAGACTGACATCACCTATCGTATCAAGAATCTTGTGGCGAACAAACTCGTTGTTGAACCGCAAACCTTCAGGATTCATCACTTTATAGTCATCGAGAACGATCGCATTATCAAGCGACCCACCTTTAATGAGCCCTTTGCGCTTAAGCATATCGACGTCGCGAGCGAAACCGAAGGTCCGAGCTCGTGCGATATCGTTGATAAAGTTTTCGCATGAGAACTCAAAACCAAAGCGCTGAGTCTTTATAATGGGATGAGCGAATACGATGGTAGAGTCTATTACAAGGTTCTGTGCTGGCTCGAATTGCGCCCACTTACCGTCTTTTTCTACCCGTACTGTGTCAAGAATCACGAGGAACTTCTTGGACTTATTGAGATTCTTAATTCCCGTTTCCTTTAAGAGAAACACGAAGGACGCACCAGATCCGTCCATAATAGGGACCTCGGGTCCATCTATCTCGATAAAACAATTGTCGATTCCAAGTCCGTACAGAGTTCCTAGAAGGTGCTCCACCGTGTGGATGGCCTCGGCGCCGCTCCCAAGAGTTGTAGCATTTTCTGTTGTGCCAACGGTCAGGGCATTTGCCTTCATCGGCTTTGCGTTTGGAATATCCTTACGAATAAACTGGATCCCAAAATCTGCATCGGCCGGAATAAGCTTCATTGTAACTTTCTTGCCTGAGTGTAATCCGATACCGGTTACTTTCACTTCTTTGGCGAGGGTCCGTTGGTAAATCATGTCTAACCTTATGATAAGTCGATCAAGTCGTTAAAGTATAAACGATATTTATTAGTTTGCACGATAGAAAATTGTGCTCTACATACAGGATTTGACTCTTCTAGTCAACGACTATGAGACGTGATTGATCGCATTTTCAGAAAGTACCCGACCTCGAGGTGTTCTTAGGATAAGGCCCTGCTTGAGTAGATAAGGTTCGTAAACCTCTTCGATGGTCTGCTTGTCTTCGCCGAGTGTAGCAGAAAGAGCGTCAATTCCGACCGGCCCACCTTGGTAATAGTTCTTCATCACCGTCAGGATCTTTCGGTCCATGGAATCAAGACCAAGATCATCAATATCAAGGAGACAAAGCGCCGCTTTGACTTCTTCCTTTTCAACTGAAGGTCGCTTATTAACTAGGGCAAAATCTCGCACTCTTCGGAGGATCCGGTTCGCGATCCGAGGTGTTCCCCGCGAACGACGAGCGATCTGCACCTTGGCTTCCTCGGATAAACCTATCCCCATTTTACGGGAATTATTAAGGATAATCACTGCAAGCATCTCAGGCTCGTAGTAATCGAAGTTAAGATGTGCGGTGAAGCGATCTCGAAGGGGATTAGAGAGTAGACCTGATCGAGTCGTTGCTCCGATAAGAGTGAACTGAGAGAGGTCAATCTGCATTGTACGCGCTGAAGCGCCCTGACCAATCAGGATATCGAGACGGAAATCTTCCATTGCGGAGTAAAGGATCTCTTCAACGGTAATGTGCATCCGATGAATTTCATCAATAAACAGAACATCCCGGGGTTTGAGATTCGTCAAAACGGCCGCAAGGTCCCCCTTCTTTTCAATCGCTGGGCCAGAAACAACATGAAGCTCACTACCTAAGCTCCGTGCGATCAGCATCGCAAGAGATGTTTTGCCTAAGCCAGGAGGACCAGAAAGCAAGACATGGTCCATAGCGGTCTTACGGACGATAGCAGAACGGACCATAAGGTCGATGTTGTCGACGACTTTTGTCTGGCCGATAAACTCAGAAAAATTTTGCGGCCGCAACTGGGCTTCATGCTCTTTGTCAGTTCTGGTCGTCTCTCCGGTAACTAGCCGCTCAGTCATATTTACCTAAGCTCTTTTAAAATGACTTTCACAAGTTCCTCAGGCTTCTTGACGAGCCCCTCTTGAAGATGGCGCTGGATCATCGGAAGGACGTCCTGGTCGCGGAAGCCAAGACCCTGACATGCAGCAAGAGTTTCCCTGACGAGGTGCGCATCAAGTTTACTCTCTGAGGCCCTGACCTTTACACCAGCCTTGACAGGATTTTCTTGGACCGCAAAACCAACCTCGAGCTTACTCATTTTATCTTTAAGCGACAAAATAATCTGCTCGGCGCTTTTTTTTCCAACACCGGGTGCGGACTTAAGGCTATCAACATTCTCGAAAGTAATAGCCGAGATGATCTGAGGAACACCTAGATGAGAAATCAGAGCAAAGGCGGATTTTGGACCGATGCCGTTAACGTCCAGAAGCATTTCGAAGAACTTCTTGTCCTCAACCGTTTCGAAACCATATAGGTCCTGACTTTGTTCACGGATTATGTGCGACACAAAAAGAGCGATATCCTTATTTGGAACCATAGGTGTTGCGGTGTGAACCTCGTAGCCGATGCCAGAATTGGTATGAATTACGGATGTCAGGGAGTCTGAGTAAACGACAGTACCCGAAATATACCCAATCATATCGTGCGTTCCTTTATCTTGTGGGCAAGAGCGGACGCGAGTCCGTTCCCCATGTTCTTAGTTTTTTTCTTAGGAGAACGCTGTGGCAAAATGGTCCCACGGTTTAAAAGGTGGCAGAGAGCAATGGCGACTGCGTCCGATTCATCATGTGTCTCAAAGCCCGTTATACCGAGGCTTTGTGTGAGAAACTTCTGAATACCTTCCTTGTCTGCGTGACCGTGGCCTGTAACTGTTTGCTTGACCAGATTCGGGGAGTATTCAAAAATCTTCTCATGGTAATGTTGTGCAATCGCCGCCAACATTGCACCACGGGCCTGAGCTAGTTTTATCAGAGCGGTAGGGCTTTTGACGAAGATAAGTGATTCAAGCGCAACCTCATCCGGCCGATGCTTTTCGATAAGCAACAATGTCTGATCATATATGTCTTTGACTCTGTTAAGAAAAACGTCTTCCCCGTTGAATTTCAAAATCCCCGATGAGAGATAAGAAATCTTCTGACTCTCTTTTTGCATAAGAGCGTAACCAGCAGTCACGGATCCCGGGTCGATGGCGAGGACTATCAAGGAAACATCCTAGAGGAAGAGTTACGGAAATTGTACACATGAACATATGATGCCGTCTAGCTCGCAGATCGTCCTTTAAGATAATTACCTACGTAAAAAACAAGAGAACCGATGACAAGCTGGAGGAGTTCTAAGCGACCGTAATCACCGTTACGTATGCCAGAGAAGAAGCAAAGGCCTACCGCAGTGAGGCCAAACAGTTGCATGCCGAGACCGACGTAGAAAAGAGATTTCATGAAGGCTAGAGATACAGTGCTTCCGCTAAATAAGAAAGGACTTTTTAACCTCGGCGATTTATAGTCGTGCCATAATTATGACTGCAAAACTACTCTCCGCCGCCCCCGTTGTAGATCAATTTAAACGAGACCTGGCCGAACGCTGCCAAGCTCTCAAACTCAAAGGCTTCACACCGTCGATGTGCGTTGTACTCGTAGGAGACAATCCTGCAAGTCAGAGCTACATTCGAAACAAACGAAGAATCTGTGAAGAGGTGGGCGCGAGCTTTAGGCTTGAACACCTCCCAGCAGACATCGGAAGAAACGAGTTTCTCGGGCACGTCAAAGAGCTGAATCAGGACCCCGGAATTCACGGAATTATTGTTCAACTTCCGGTTTCAGAACATCTTAGAAACTTAGACCTTCCTAACCTTGTTCATCCCGCTAAGGACATCGATGGGTTTCATGGGCAAAACACCCAACAATTGTACGCAGGGACTCGTGATCTATCCCTACTACTTCCCTGTACTCCCAAAGGTATCATTCATCTCCTGAATTTCTACGGCTATAATCTCAAGGGAAGTTCAGTTGCAGTCATTGGCAGAAGCGCCATCGTCGGCAAGCCTCTCTCTATGCTCCTCACAAACTTAGATGCAACGGTTACACTGGCGCATTCTCAGACGAAAGACATCCGAGAGGTCACTCGCCAGGCCGAGATCGTAGTCGCGGCAGTGGGCAAGGCCCGGTTCATGGACCGTTCGTACTTTAATAGCGAAAGGCGAACGGTGGTGATCGACGTCGGAATGAATTCGCTCAACGGGAAGCTGACGGGAGACGTCGACTTAGACGACGTAAAAGACTTCGTCGCCGCAATCACACCGGTACCAGGCGGGGTCGGACCGATGACAGTAGTGACTCTGATCGATAATCTGATCTCTGCGGTAGAACGAACCGCAAAAGGAATGCAATGACCACACTCAGAACTCACCTCTACGATGAGCATGTGAAACTCGGAGCGAAGATAGTACCCTTCGCAGGCTGGGACATGCCGGTTCAATACTCATCAGTAAAGGACGAAGTTATCGCTGTGAGAAAAACTGTCGGCGTTTTCGACGTAAGCCACATGGGGGAGTTCTTCGTGGAAGGGCCCGACGCGGAAGCCTTCGTCGATCAGCTCGTCACAAATGATATCCTCGCAGCCCCAATTGGTAAGGCAATTTATTCACCACTATGTCGAGAAAACGGTACCGTGATCGATGACCTCATCGTCTACAAGCTCCGCCCAGGCCGTGTCTTAATTTGTGTTAACGCGTCCAACATTGAAAAAGACTATAATTGGATCAAATCCAAGCATGTAGGCTTTGAATGCTCGCTCTCGAATGCTTCTGATCGTTATTCGCTTCTTGCCCTTCAGGGCCCACGATCATTTGAAATTTTAAGACCCCTCATCGCCGAGCTTCCGGATATTGAGTACTACTCTGTTTTTGAGAGTTCATTCAGTGGCGAACCAGTTATCGTGGCCAGGACAGGGTACACGGGAGAGGATGGGTTCGAAATCTTCGGCGGACATGACTCCATAAAACGTCTGTGGCAAAAGCTAATGGCCCTGAATGTTACTCCTTGTGGCCTTGCCGCGCGAGATGTACTTCGTCTTGAAGTTTGCTACCCCCTCTACGGGCACGAGCTTACAGACGAGGTAAACCCTTATGATGCAGGTCTTGCCTGGACAGTTAAGACAGCGAAAACAAAATTTATTGGCAGGGATGCACTCCTTCCAAAACCTGCCAGGTATAAAATGATCAAGCTCATTCTCGATAAGGGAATTCCGCGAGAAGGATACCCAGTCATGAATTCGAGTAACGAAGTCATTGGCGCCATTACTAGCGGAACGATGTCGGTTGTTCTCAACAAAGGTATTGCGTTTGCGCGTATTGAAATTGATAAAGCTCCGTCGAATGAAGTATTTTTAGTCGACATCAGGCAGAAAGCCTACCCTGCACAACTTACCAAGAAACCTTTTGTAACCGGAGGACATAAATAATGACGACCAACATTCCAGGCAATCTCAAATACACCAAAGAACACGAATGGGCACTTGTAGAGGGTCTTACAGTTACCGTTGGCATTACTGACTTTGCGCAGTCGGCACTAGGAGACATCGTTTTCCTCGAGGTTCCAGAGGTAGGAACAAACCTTAAGGCTGGAGCCACTTTTGGCGTAGTTGAGTCCATCAAGTCAGTGAGTGACCTTTATGCTCCTATTAGCGGAGAGGTACTTGCGAAAAATACGGACCTTGAAGGTTCGCCGGAAAAGATTAACGAAGATGCCTACGGAGCGTGGCTAATTAAAGTCAAGGTCAAAGACGTAGCTGAATTCAATAATCTTATGACGCCAGAACAATATCAAGAGTTCTGCAACACATCTCATTAGTTAACATGTGTCCGAAATGCCAATTGTGTTTCGGACACAATTTTTTATTTATCTGATCTCGAAAATAGCGCCATATCAATTTTCTATACTAAAATTTTGTCCCATAGTCTTAAAACAATCTTTACGAAACCTTAGGGTTTATAGATACTGCAGATTCTAAGATTACATTCAGTTCGCAAGGAATTTTCTAATGGAATCCATTCAGCTTCTTAATACGGCCATTATTAAAAGCAAGGAAAAGAAAGTTAACCAATCGTTCGAAGAACGACTTAATCAAGTCTGCACTTCTCCTGTAATCGAAGTATTGAACAAGTGCATTTCTCAATACGCAGAGACGCAGAAAATTTCGCGCGATCAGGCTGCACTCCAAGTCGTCGAAGCTATCCGCGAACTTGATTCTATTTGGTCCGACTATGTTGTTATGGAAGGCATCGATCGATTGAAGAACATGCTTCGCTCAACTCACTAGATTCTGATTTTAAGATTTAACTACGAACCCCCATTCGATGGTAGCCTTACCGTTAACGAGAAGATCTTTGGGAGGATTTGGGAACGGCCCGGCTTGATTGAATGACTCCACAGCAGCGTCGTCTAGCTCTTTCACCCCGGAAGCTCCAAGAATCTTAACACCTACAATCTCTCCCTTTTGATTCAGTGTGACCTGCAACGATGTCACATAGTCCTGAGAAGCTATCTGTCGCCCCGAACGGAAGATCGCCTGAGACTTCTCATGGATGCTATTTCCCCAGAACTGCTCGAGCTTTTGCCGAATCCGATGGAAGAAGCCATAGTACTTATACTCAACGGTGTTGAGATGAGTGAAGTCGCCAAGTTTCATATCTTCGACGTAATCGTTGGTTGCCGAGAGACCATCGAATTTCGGATTTCCGTTTTCAAGTCCTTTCGTTGCCTCACTAGCAGGGGCGCGAGAAACAGGCTTGGGGAGAGGATCACCAGCTGTGAGTCCAATATCCGAAAGCCTCAAGTCTTTGAGCTTTTGTCCTTTCTTCTGCAATGCTTGGGGCTTGTGTGCAATTTGAGACGCTGGAGCATTGCCTTTGGCCGCTTGTTTGAAACTGTCTATAGTACGCGCAACAGACTGGCGATCAAAGCTTCTATCTCTATCACTTAAAAAAGCATCTGATTTTTTTTCATGACTTTCGGAGTCCTCGGAGCGAACAATCTGCCGTTTGTGTATCATGGCGATCTCTCGCATCGCATCCTGAACAAGCTTAACTTTTATCGCTTGGGGAGGAACCCAGTTGGTGACAGCGAGCCGATTACGTACTTGCACCAATAGAGCAAATAGATGTAAGCATAATACGGCACCGAGAAGAAGGTAGAAAGTTCTCTGCTGCCGGGAGAGGGAATTCATAGGGCCTCCATAAAGGTCCTATCGGCGGGAAGATGAGAAAAACTTACTGATTCTCCCAGTAGCTCGCGTCGTCAAG
This sequence comes from Pseudomonadota bacterium, assembly GCA_027487685.1. GTDB lineage: Bacteria > Bdellovibrionota > Bacteriovoracia > Bacteriovoracales > Bacteriovoracaceae > Peredibacter. Next base: position 11,221 of record JAIYDC010000033.1, read on the forward strand.
GCTTGTAGGTTTACCGTCCTTTGACTGAGTACTCTGGTCAAAAACTCCTGATTGGTCACTGTTTGGATCAAACCCGTTAACGAAAGATTCAAGAAAGCCTGTACTGGAATCAGGAGGCAGTGGTTTTCCAGTCTCTTTGTTCACCAGCATATTAACAATGCCCTCAGGTACAGGAAACTCCGGAGCTCCATAACGACCTATCACCGCTGCCATATAGTCCATCCACATAGGAAGCGCGGTCTTGCCCCCAGTTTCGCCATGGCCCAGTGGGCGGTTGTCATCGAAACCGACCCATGACCCGACAACGTAATTTGAGGAAAAACCAACGAAGAGTGCATCAACGTAATTGTTTGTGGTACCCGTCTTGCCCCCGATATTTGTGGAGAGCTTGCCCGCGGCTGCGGCTGTACCATAAAGAGTTACCCCTCTAAGAATATTAGTCATAAGGTAGGCCAGGCGCGGGTCATAAACCTGTTCGCTATTTAGACCCAAGAGAAAGGGATTTGAATTAGGAGCGACTTCCTGAGGAGCAGTGGCGGTTACTGGCCTGTCAGCAGGCCAGGCAGGGTCTGCGGATGGGATCGAGTAAACCTTACCAGTGCGGTCCTTTATGGAGGTAATGTGCCGGAGGTGAACGGCCTTACCACCGTTTGGAAAAACCGCGTATCCCTTAGTAAGCTCGGCCAGGCTTATCCCGAACGATCCGAGAGAGAGCGACATATCCTTCGGTATCTGAGCGTTGATGTGCCAGCGCTGAACGAAGTCGTGGATCTTTGGCACCCCCAGGTCCTGAACAAGTCGGACCGTGGGAATATTTCGGGAGATCTCAAGCGCATTTCTCAGAGTCATCGGACCCTTAAATTCACCGTCGTAGTTACGGGGTTTCCAGCTAAGAGAATCGTCTACTCCGCCAAGGGCCTGTGGAGAATCCATTAAAAGGCTCGAAGGGGTATAACCGTTCTCAAGACTTGCGGCATAAATAAATGGCTTAAAGGCAGACCCAGGTTGACGAAGGGATTGTATCGCACGATTGAACTGAGACTTTTGAAAATCCACCCCACCGACCATAGTAACAATCTCGCCAGTATGAGCGTTCAGCGCCATCAATGCTCCTTCAACCTCAGGATCCTGATCCAGAGAAGCTTTAAAAAACTTCTGCTTGGAGAGGATAGACTTGAGGCCAGAGTCCTTATACTTCTTAAAAAAATCAGGGTGGATCAATTGATCGGAGGTGACTGCTTTTCCTGTGATTTGAACGAGGATCACGTCACCACGTTTTAATATCTTAGACGGTGTACGAACCGGATTGAAGTAGATCGGATCCTCACTGAACTTCCGCTCATGGGCCCAATCAAAGCCACTTTCAGGAATGACGACCCGAGTGCCGGCCACTTCGACCAGTACGGTCCGTTTTAAATCATCTACGCTTAGAACAACCCCGGAGTATGACTTACCTTCTTGAAGGAACTTTAGAAAAGGATCGTTCCCCATGTTACCAATATCGACGAGAGACTTGAATCTCTCGTTCAGCTTCTCTTGCTCATCAAGGTAGAAGGAAAGGTTTTTTTCTAGGGCATCATCTTCCTCATGGAACTCAAAAATGTTTTTGCCAGCGGTAGTGAACGTAAAGAAACTTGACTGCTCCCGCAAGATACTTTTTCGCTGCTCTACAATGTAAGCCTTGATCTCTTCGTCGGAACCCAGGTTTCGCTCAGCGCCCTTGTAGCCCTGTCGCTTATCTAGATCCTTAACTCGATCCTTCAGTATTTTTTCTGCCCTGGACTGTAAGGACCAATCGAGGGTTGTTACGACTTTGAAGCCGTTAGTAAGAAACTCCTCGGTGCCCACGGCCTTCATCACCTCCTGACGTATCCAGTCGGTAAAATGACCTCCCTTAACCTCGTCAGGTTTTCTAATACGCATTCTGATGTCTTCTTTGAGTCCTGCCTGATACTCCACTTCGGTGATCTTACCAGTCTCATACATTCGCTTCAGAACATAATTCTGACGTATCTTCGCAAACCGTGGATTCACATAGGGTGAGTAACGACCAGGGGCAACAAGCAATCCGGCAACAAGCGCGGCCTCTGCCGGTGTCGCCTCGCCTAGCTCTTTATCAAAATATCCATTGAAGGCCGCTTTAACACCGTAATAACCGCCGCCCAGATAGACTTGATTGAGGTACAAAAATAGAATCTCATCCTTAGAAAACTTCTGCTCGATCTTGCGCGCTAAAAGGAGATCCTTCACTTTACGCGACAGAGTCCGCTCCTTAGTCAGGAGAAAGGACTTCGCGACCTGTTGGGTGATCGTAGAACCTCCCTGTACAAGGCGGCCCTCCTTCATATTCACCATGAAGGCACGCATAATCCCGTAATAGTCGATACCCTGGTGGTTATAAAAATTATCGTCCTCTGCAGCGAGGAACGCACCCACGACACGTTTTGGCATCTTCGCAAAGGGAACGACCTCACGAGTTTCTTGACCAATGTCGAGGAGAACCTCGCCGTCACGAGAGAGGATCCGAGAATTCATCGGAGGATTATAGTCCTTGAGAGAATTTATTTGCGGCAGGTCTGAAGAGATATAAAAGAAAACTCCGACCACGGCGGCGGCGCCAAAAAGGAACAGAACTGCCAACACGGCGAGCGTTTTTACGAGACGTTTCAAGAACCGATCCTTAGGTGAAGTACCACTCTATTTTATGGAAAATCGGGGAGATTGAAAGAACTACTCTTTATAATCGAGTTCTTTGAGGCTATCACTCAAGATTCGGATTTTCTTCTCAGCCGATTCAAGTGTCGACCGACATTGCTTGTAGAGATCAATTCCCTGCTCGAATTTCTTGAGCCCCTGATCCAGATCAACATCACCCGACTCAAGTTCTCGGACGATAGTCTCAAGGTCTCGGAGTGCCGTTTCGAAGTCAATGGTGCGTTCTGCGTTTGTCATGGGGGGGGGTCCTGTTGTCGTTTTGACACTAACTTGGGGTACAGATTCGCATAGAGATAAGCTGTTCGACAAGGATTCCAGAGGTTAAGTTGACCGGATGATTTTGCCGCTGCTCGTTTTATGGCACCCGGGTTGCTAAACTTGCCTATGGGGGCACACCCCACACACATCAGGACGATCGCGTGAAAAACATTTGGGTGCCGTTATCAGGTCAGGTGGCTCAGCAGCGGAAGGTAGAAACCATCGCTAACAACGTGGCCAACGCTAACACTGTCGGATTCAAGAAAGACCAGCTAGTGTTCAAGGAACACCTGACCGCTCTAACCCGAGGTATCGACGACATTGATATCCCAAGGAAGGAGTTCTCCCCTGCAGACTTCTATCATACTCAGGGCGCTGAGAACGCTATGGTCGCCGTCGATGGAGGGTTCACAATCTTCGAGCAGGGTACATTGATACCGACGAGTAATCCTCTCGACCTCGCCCTCAAAGGGGATGGTTTCTTTGAGGTGCTTACACCAACAGGGGTACGTTTCACACGCAAGGGAAATTTTTCACTTAATCGCGAGGGAGAACTCGTAACAGATCAGGGTTACCGGTTACTATCTGCGTTGTCAGTTCCAGAGGAAACTCTCCGAGATCCAGCCTCGGCCGCATCCATCCCGGCGCCCGAGGATCGGGTCATGCGCATCCCGGCCAATGCCAAGCTCTCTTTCACCGATGACGGCGAGATACTCACTCGCGACGGTACCGTCGGGAAGATTTCCGTTGTCGAGGTTAAAGACAAACACGCTCTCCGAAAAGAGGGGAACTCTCTTTTTATCACCCCGGACGAAGGGAACCTTGTCCGAACCAACCTTAAAACTACGGTCAACCAGGGGTTCCTCGAGGGCTCTAACGTTAATGCGATTGAAGAAATGTCAGAGCTTATCAAGGCGCACCGCCACTTCGAATCAATCCAGAAAGCGATCAACGCCTACGATCAGATCTCAGGGAAAGCCGCAAATGAAGTTGGAAAATTCTAATCAGGAGTTCTAAATGATCCGAGCCCTTCACACGTCTGCAACCGGAATGGCCGCCCAGGAATCTAATGTAAATACAATTTCGAACAACATCGCCAATGTAAACACAACGGGGTTTAAAAAAGGCCGCACCGAATTCGACGATCTCCTCTACGAAACTGTTCAGGAGGCCGGCGCCAAGTCATCTGGATCCACAGAGTACAACGTAGGACTACAGGTAGGCTCAGGTGCTCGGGTTTCGGCCACTCGAAAGATCCACTCCCAAGGTTCTCCGCAGATGACCAACAACCCTTACGATCTCATGATCAATGGCGAGGGTTTCATGGGAATTGTCGCACCTAACGGGGAGCTGAAATATACTCGTGACGGTTCCTTCAACGTCGATGCCCAGGGGAATCTCGTGACTCGTGCTGGTCACAAAGTCTTTCCTGGGGTCGTGGTACCCCCCAACATTATGCGAATCAACATCGCCGAAAATGGCATAGTTGAGGCCTTCACACGCGAGGCCGTTGAGCCCATGAATCTGGGCCAGATTCCGGTTTTCACATTCGTAAACCCAACCGGCCTTCGTTCAGAAGGTGGCAATCTGCTGGCGGCGACGGCCGGTTCAGGGCAGGCGATCCAAAACGTGCCTGGAGAGAACGGCTCTGGAGTGATGATGCAAGGTGCGATTGAGGCATCTAACGTAAATGTCATGAACGAGATGACAGATCTTATTAAGGCACAGCGAGCCTATGAAATGAACTCAAAAGTCATGGGTGTTGCTGATCAAATGCTCCAAACCGTGAATAACATCCGATGATAAAACTTATTGCCCTCTTTCTGATGATCTTAAGCAATGCTACTTCTGCCTGCGAGGTGGAGGTTCCGGAGCGACTCGTAGTCATAGGAGACGCTCCAGACCTCAGCGCCGTTCTTGCTCACTCGGGTTGTTCCGCAGAAAGTATCAGGGAGATCTCAGCAACGCTTCTTTCTGTTAACGGCAAAATCACAAAATTTCATTTCACAGAACTTCTTCGTACCCGCAACATCCAAGCTGAGATTAAGCCCCATCTCTTTTCCGTCGAAAATATTAAACATCTAGTTCGAGAGCAACTGAAACTACCGGTAGGGGTCCATCTCCAGTCCTCTGCGGCAGTGAACCATCCAGACTATATCGTGCTTTCTCTTGGAGAGCGGCTCGAGATCCGGTGCGAGGCGTGTTCATTCGGATTGAAAGATAAAATGAATCTCTTCGTCAATTCTCAGGACGGTTCCTGGAAAGGGTATCTGATCAACGCAAATTTCAAGCGCCTCGTGAAGGCTTATCGGGTAACGGAATTTTGCCATGCATTTGAAGTTATGTCCGCTTCGGTCCTCCTGGAAGCTCAGGTTGAAGCTGTTCCGCACACAGAGCTACTCTCTGACATCAAGCACCTAGGCTTCTACAAACTGAACAAATCACTCCGACCTGGAGAGCTAGTCCGGTTATCAGACCTCACACCTCTAGACCTAGTAAAGGCAGGTGTCAGGACCGAAGTCCTAATTGAAAATGATCTTATACGGTTAAAAACAACAGGAATTAGCCGAAGTAACGGGTCCTTCGGTGAACTCGTTGAGGTCTATCATCCTCAGAAAAATAAAAAGTATCAGGGAAAAGTCGTCGACCTTAACAAAGTGCTAGTGGAACTATGAACACAATCCTCTTATTTCTTCTCTTCTTTCTCGTCTCATGTGCTGGCTTCGTCGAGAACATTCATCGTCAACTCGATCGCGAAGAGCGTGGCGCTAGGACGAATGCTCCGGCACCTCAACGGGACCGATTTGCAGCATACCGGGAAGCAGACCGATTCCGACCGGAGGATGATAAACGACCAATTAAAAACCCAATCACTTACTCCCTAGGAAGCGATCCCTCGGGCCAAGTAAGACCTCCAGTAAAACGTGAATACCGACAAGAACGCTACCAGGCGGATGATTTCGTTGACAAAGACAATGGCGGTTCCCTCTGGGCAGGTCAGGGGTCAAGCGCATCACTTTTTACGTACCAAACAGACAAGCGAACAGGCGACATGGTTATCATCAATGTCCTTGAAAATTTGAGAAATCAAATTTCTGCCGAGCTCAAGCGCGTCTTCCCAGACGAACCAAAAAAGGTCGGGAAGGAGCTCAAGGCGACTCCAGCGGCTACTACCACAGCTACTGCGGCCCCCCCTAGCCCCGACGGAGAGATGGATATGAAGGTTTACGATAAGATCTCAGGGACGGTGATGGAGGAAGTCAGTAAAGATTACATTCTTCTTCGCGGCCGGAAGGAACTCATCTTTAAAAAGGAAAAAAGATCCATCGAAGTCCAAGCGCTTGTATCAAGAAAGGAGATCATGGAAAATGACTATGTAAACTCGGATAAGCTCCTCGAGTCCAGGGTCTTTGTTCTCGGAAGGGAAAACTAATATGATCAAATTTCTACCGCTCCTTATCCTAACGTTCGCTGGCCAGGTTTACGGCAACGCCAGCCGGCTGAAGGACCTTGTTACTATCAAGGGCGTGCGGGAGAACCCTCTGATTGGCTACGGTCTCGTCATAGGGCTGGCCGGGACTGGCGACGGCGGAGGCGAGATCACGAACACTTCACTGAAAAAGATGTTCCAGACTCTCGGTCTAAATCCTCAAAAAGAAGTCACAAGTAAGAACGTTGCCGCAGTCATTGTTACTGCTAAACTTCCGGCATTCGGTCGGACGGGCCAGAAACTCGATGTCACCATTTCCTCGATCGGCGACGCCTCATCGCTTGCCGGCGGAACACTCCTCATAACACCCCTTAAGGGTGGCGACAGTCACATCTATGCTGTTGCTAGCGGTCCCCTCTCGATCGGTGGCCTAGAGATGGGAAAGAAATTCGCAACGACGGCGCGGATTCCAGACGGGGCGACTATTGAAAAAGAATTAGAGCTCGCCTTCAACGACAAGCGAGCTATACGGATGGCGCTTAATAACCCAGACTTTACGACTGCTGCTAGAGTTGAGCGTACGATCAACCAGGAACTCGGAGGCAAGTACGCTACAGCGGCAGACGCCACCACGATTGACGTCATTATTCCAACTATTTACGAGAGGAAGGTGGTGGAACTGATAGCTAATCTAGAAAATTATAAGGTGATTGCCGACTCCCTGGCGAAAATCGTTATCAATGAGCGAACCGGAACTCTTGTCGCGGGTGGCGATATCGTTTTGAAGCGGGCCGCTGTGAGCCACGGAGATCTGGTGGTTGAGATTAAGGGAGCAGAGGGCTCGGGTACAAAGCACGTCCATCTCCTGGACCAGACTACTACCATCAACGACCTCGTCAAGGCACTCAATGCTCTCGGGACGAAACCCGAAGATCTCATCTCCATCTTTCAGGCCCTCAAGCAAAACGGCTCTCTTCTGGCCGAGATCGAGCTGATCTAGGTCAGGCCGGAACATTTTACCCTAGGGGTTTTTTCACTACCACCCCCTCTCCCAAAAGTGTTACAATTTAGGTAAGGCCTCCTCAGGATGACGAGGTCAGAAAACCAGGACGGTAAGATTGAAACTGACCCCCCAGGCGCAAGCTTTATCCACTGCTCGTCGCACAAATCCGATTAAACCATACGAAGACATTGCTGAAGGCATGGAAGCGAACTTCACGACTCACATGCTAGCGGAGATGCGAAAAACGATTCCCAAGGAAACGCCTGATTCATCTGCAATGGAATACTATAATTCGCTTATTGATTTCGAACGTGCCCAGCTTATGGCAAAATCTGATAGTGGCCTGGGTGTGAAAAAAATCATCCTCGACCAGATCGTTCCCCAGCACATGAAACAGTATCTTAAGAACTCGCCCCCTCAAGTTCGTCAAGGACTGACGAAGGAGAAAACAAATGAGTAGCATCGACACCCGTTCGACATTTTTTCCAAGATCACGTGACGTTAAATCTGAACCCGCGAATGGCGGAGGAAAGGTTGACGGCGCTTCCCGCAACACTGCTGAGCGGACGACCGAGCTGACTGCGAAGACTTCAGCAGATGCCAAAGTCAATATCCCCGAAGGAGTCAAGGACTTCTCGAAGATTAAGAAGACTGCGATGAATGCACCCGAGCCCGACAACTCGGAGAAGATAGCTCGCCTAAAAGCACAAATCGCCGCTGGAACCTACGAGGTCGACTACGACGCACTTGCAGATAAGATCCTCACTTCCGAGTTCTAAGGAGTTCCTATGGACGATCGCCGCGATGAATTGAAACTCTATTACCAGAGTACTCTCACCGTGTGGGAAGGATTTTGCCAGCTCCACCGGGAGCTTTACGACCTAACCTGTGAGGAATACCTCACTCTTCTGGAAAGTGATGTTGAAAAGCTTGAAAGCATGCTCCCAATCAAGGAAGAACTCATACGAAGAATCGGCGAACTTGAGAAAGACCGGGCCGACCTTATCGACGCTCTCAATGACTCTCGCATGTTCACTCAGCAGATTGAGCGGGCCGGTGACCTACTCACAGTGTTTGCATCGCAAGATCGTGATAGCGGCGTACCCGCTCTCCGGAACCTCAATACACTCTTACTGGACATTATCAATAAAATCCAGGATCAGAATAAAAAGAACCAGCAGTTTCTGAACAAGGCCATGCTATCGCTCAGAGATCTGAAAAATGGCTTTACTGGTAAAAAGCAATACACAACCTACGGAGCTAACGGGCAAACCCGTGCGCTGATTAAGTAGGACGGAGAAACACGCTTGGGCTCGGATCTACTTCAGATCGGAAAATCGGGGTTGTTCACGGCAAAACAGTCGATGTCGACGACATCGCATAATATTGCCAACGCGAACACAGAGGGCTTCTCACGCCAGGAAGTCAGAACGGAGACAAGTATATCACTTCCGGAAGGCGACTACGTAGTGGGCACAGGGTCCGATATCCAGAGCATACGCCGCTCCCATGATGAGCTGGTTGAGAAGAAACTGAACTCATCGATCACAAACCACAAGTATGACGAGGAACGCACTCTTCAGCTTGGTCACGTCGAAGAAATCTTCAACGAAATCAACAGCGATGGCATGAATAAGATCATGAATCGCTTTTTTAATTCATTTCGAGAGCTATCGAATCAGCCTGAGAATGAGACTGTTCGTAACGCTGTTCGAGAAAATGCCAGGATCGTGACCGGCGACTTTCATCGCATCCAGGCAAACCTCGACGACGTCCGGTCAAATATTAATAACAAGCTCTCACTGGCAGTTTCAGAAGTTAATAATCTGGCTAAAACCATTGGAAAGCTTAACACTGAGATCAACGTTCAGGAAGTCTCCGGTGGCATGGCCAACGACCTTCGGGACCAACGAGATCGCGCTATACGTACACTCACAGAATTCTTTCCAGTCACCTCCTATTCAGATAACCAGGGTCAATTCGTTGTGAATATTGAAGGTGTTGGATCCCTTGTGGCAGGAGGCCTTGTCCAGGAACTCACCACCGGGTCCACCGTCAATGACGGAGCGAATTCAGCAGACAAAGGCGACGTCCAAATTTTTTTCGCAAGCCGACCTGGAATTGCTATTTCGGACCGAGTTAAGGGGGGGACCTTGGGCGCTCTCCTAAAAACTCGCGGCGAGGACATAATTAAGCTTGAGAAGCAGGTCGACGAACTCGCCCATGGCCTAGTTCTTGCGACAAATGCCATTCATCGCCGAGGCTTTGCAAATCACCCAGTTCCAGTTGATGCTCAGGGAAATCCGATCCCAAATGCGGCAAAGCAGAAGGTCACTGGGATAAATTTCTTTAAAGAACCTCTGGATTTGAAGCGCGCGGCCGAATACATCTCCCTCTCCGAGGATATCGAGAAAGACGCAAACAACATAGCCGCTGCGGTAGAGGCGAATAAGCCTGGTGATAACCGCGCGGCCCTAGCGATTTCGAAGCTCCAGCACGAGAAGGTCCTCGCTGGAGGTACCACTACCTTCGAAGAACAGTACCTAAAATCGGTTGGTGACATAGGCCTTCAGACCGGAAAGTCAAAAATCGACCGGGAGCAATCCCATGGAATTCTTGCACAAGCAAAATCATTTAAAGAGCGCCTTGCTGGTGTTTCCCTTGATGAAGAAGCGGCGAACATGGTCCGCTATCAGAATGCATACGAAGCATCGGCGAAAGTGATACGCGCGTCCGATGAAATGTTTAAAGCAGTACTAAACTTACTGCCATAGGTAAACCATGAGTAGAGTTTCGGAAAACAGCTCAGTTAGTGCCATCAACTACGCCGTCGGTAAGACGAAAGGTAAGGTTGAGGATCTCCAGCTCAAGGGATCTACTCTGAAGCGAGTCTCGAGGCCATCTGATGATCCTATTGGAAACGTTTCACTCCTCGCCATCCGTTCGCAAAACATCGATGGCGAACAGTACATGCGGAATTTGAATTTTGCGCAGACACATCTTTCCTATACAGAGAACATCCTGGAAGAGATGACCGACCTGCTTAATAAAGCGAAAGAGCTTGCTATTGGTCAAGCATCATCATTCTACGCTCCTGAAATCCGCCAAGGGGTGGCCAAGGAGATAAATCAGATTCGGCAACAGGTTCTAAGCCTATCTAACAAGCGGATGGGAAATCGCTATATCTTCGCAGGTCAGAAGGTTTTAACCCGTCCATTTGATCTCCAAGGTAACTACACTGGTGATAAAAACAAGATCAATATAGAGGTTCAAAAAGACGTCTTCGTCCCGATCAACATTAACGGGAACGAGCTCTTCTTTGGCACAGCTAAGAAACCTCTCGAAAAGTCGGACCTAGACTTGAAGCAACCACAACTCTTAGAAGACCCTGAAATCGCCGTTATGAGAAGGCCCGCCTCAAGTGGGCCGGAGGACGTGCCTGTAAGCATCTTTGACGAGTTACGGGCCCTCGAGAATGCCATGTTGACCGATAACCCACAAGTGATTCAAGGACTCCTTGAGCGCATCGATACATCGGCTGACCGCGTTGTCGCACTCCGGACACAGATCGGCTCCTTAACGAACACTATTTCCAATGCAGAAACCAATATTGAAAAAACTCGTCTTCTAAACGAGGCGCACAAAAGTAAGATTGAAGACGCTGATGTTGCTGAGCTATTTACGGATCTCCAGAAAGAACAAAACGTCCTTAAGGCTACCTATAAAGCTAGTTCAAATCTCATGAACACCAGCTTGATGGACTTCCTGAGATAGGAAAATCTTACAAGATCTTAACTTTTTCAAGAAATTCTCTTGCAATATACCCCCAAACTGTAATAAATCTCACCGCAACAAACTTTATAAAGTTAGTCAAATTCTTGACACGAAAGACAAGGATCAACCATGCTGGTTCTGACACGGAAGCTAGGAGAGAGCATTGCTATCGACGACAACATTAAAATCGTTGTCGTGCAAATAAAGGGCAAGCAAGTTCGCCTTGGGATAAAAGCCCCGAAAGAGACAAAGATTCATCGCGAAGAGGTTTATCAAGCGATTCAAGATCAGAATACTGAAGCTGTACAAGCCAGCATGTCTGATATTGCGCGCCTCGGAGAAGAGCTCAAGAAGAAATAATTTTCCTCCTTGATCATTTAATCGTTTGACTGATACCATCATAGTGCTATGGTAAGAATACCTTACCATTTCATTTTGGA
>JAIYDC010000073.1 GCA_027487685.1 Pseudomonadota bacterium
AGGGACTGGGCAGTATCTTAAAAATTTATCACTTAGGGCCGTTATGGACAAGAATTTAAACAGGATTCTTTTCTGAGCAATAATGTCGGTTATGTTAAAATTGCGCCTGACTTTATCCGCCAGTAAGATAGATCCCAACCTAAGGATACAGCACCATGAGCGATGAAAAAAATAAGTTCCCCTCGTCCTTCGTTTCCTCACAGTTCGTGAAATACATCGACGCCAAGGAGATTAAGGGTATCGTAGAGGCCCTTGGGAATACCCTATCTCAAAAGTACCAGGGGCAAGACCTAGTGCTGATCGGCGTCCTAAAAGGAAGCATGGTTTTTCTGGCAGACCTCGCCAGGGAAATCAAGGGCGTTAAGGTTTATGTGGACTTTGTCAAACTTCAGGCCGTTGGTCGGAGTAAGGAAAACCACGGTACTATCACCATCAGTAAGGATATCACAACGAATCTACTTGACCGCAACGTTGTCATCGTGGAAGAAATTGTCGATACAGGCCGGGCTTTAAGCTTTCTCAAAAAGAGGATTCTCTTAAGCTCCCCAAGGTCTCTGGAAGTTGTTACTCTCTTCGACAAGCCATACAAGAGAACAGTTAATATCCAGCCCGATCTTACGGGAAAAAAGATAGATGATCAGTTTATAGTAGGATATGGCCTAGACCTCGAAGACTATGGCCGTAACTTCGAACAGCTCTACTACTTAAAATATCCTAACTAGTGATTCCAGCAGCGTTTTAAGGTGCACCTTCGGCGAAGAGCTTAACAATCTCCCCTCGGGTTATGGCCAATGGGTTCATCTTTTTCAGCCAGACACCATCTCTGAATTCCCAGTGGGTGGACAAACCTGTAAGTGGTGCGACCTTGAGCTTCCCGTCAAAGTCATCGCGGCTCTTAACTTCACCTGCTAGGCGAAGGATCTCTGCACCGAGCTTCATCGCATCTAAGGTGAGGATTTCAATCAAACCGGCGGGTTTGCCGTTGAGCTCCTGATACTTTACCAGCATCTGCTCATTAAGATCATGAGGATCATCCCCTACGAAGTAGAGCGTTCCCAGGTTTTTCTGTTCTTTCAAAAGGGACTTTGACACCCAGCTCGGACCCCCGACAACTTTAATACGATTCGCGTCGTAATAGTTTAACGTTGGAATGAGTTGAGTTGCCTCGTGAGGGTAGGTCGCCATAAATACCCAATCGAAATCGAGCACTGGCGGAAGGGTCTGTACGCGCCGGATCGTTGTCTTCTCTAGAGCAAATACATCATCCAGAATCTTCAATTCCTCCGAGCGTTCTCGAGGGTATTTAAGTCCTAGAAAAAGCTGCGCCGTATCCCGATAATCATGAGTGTTCTTCTGAAAGCTGGCAACAGAGGTGATCTGGAGATTCTTAACCGCAGACTTCCGCCAGATCTCATCCACATAGCTCTTACCGGCCTCGTTATCCGGAAAAATTACGCCTACCCGAGAACCGAATTTCTTGATCATTTCATCGGAAAGTAGCGCCTCGATCTGGGATTCAACCGAACCCTGGACTTCGATCAAATGATGGTTTTTTTCATCCTTCGGAAGATTAATCTGAGAAAGGGAAATGTAGAGCACACCATACTTGCGCGCCTCCAGGTACTCCGCCTTGGCCGTCTCGGGGAAGAGACCTCCGATGATAAACGCCACCTTTTCCTCACGTATGAGTTCGAGCACTGCCTGGGAGCCCTGAGCAGGTGAATCGGCGGAATCCTTCGTGTGAATCTTAACGGTCTCACTAAAACCAAGGGTCTTAAGGCCCGTGTCTACTCCACTCAACGCCTTTTGCCCGAAGCTTAGCTTCTCTCCGGATAAAGGAAGCACAAGACCGATATCTGTGACGCTGATGCGGCCCGAGTTCTCCAGGCGAAGCTCGAAATCTTTAACGAACTTCCCGATGATTTCGTCATCGCCAAACTCGCCGCGAAGCCACTTAATGACGTCAACCGCCCCGGACTTATCACCGGCGACGTAGCGGTTATCGACTTCTTGCTGGGCAAGAAGAGCTGCCGCATAATTCTTCGTTCCGCTCTGACCCTCTAAGATTTCTAATTTCTGGTCATGAGAGAGGTTTATATATGAGTCACGCATGGGAGCGAAGAAGGGCGACGCTAGAGCATCCCCAGCGGACTTCGCGTCGGCTAAGAGAAGCAGAGAAGAGCTAACAATCTTTTCTGAGTCCTTAACTTTATTACCAAAGGCGAGAGAGAGATGGGCGTACTTCTTGACCTCCGGGTCAGTCAGCTGATGAATGTCGATCTTACGCAGCCGATCCTTTAACTCAGTAAACTGACTAAGTTTGAAGTGGCCACTCCCCATGTTTAACTGAAGCTGGCTGTAAAGTTGACCATCCTTAGGTGTGTATTTTTCTGCAACCTCAAAGTTTAGGATCGCCTTCTCAACTTCCCCTACGTTAAAGAGTGTGACTCCCTTTAAATTATACTTGAGTGCTTTTTCAACCGCGGAGAGCTTATCGTCGGCCAGCTCACCTAGCTTCTCAATCGCCTGCTTTGGCTTATTGGCCCTGAGGAGAACCCGTGCCTCATCAAGCTTCTGCTTGGCAATTTCTGAGATTCCAGACTCGTCTATCGGCTTCTTCTTCACTTGCGTACAAGAAGCAGCAATGAGGAGAATCACGAGGAGAATGCGCATAAGTTCCCTTTTTACAGTAAAAACGGCTCCTAAGAAAAAAAAAAAAAAAAAAAAAAATGTCTCTTCTATTTGGCCGAGGCCTAAGTGCCCCGACCGTTTAAGAAATTCTATTGGAACAGCTCACGAACCCGCTCGAAGAAGCCCTTCGTCATAGGGTTGGACTGATTTTGCTCAAGCTCCTGGAGTTGCTTAAAGAGGTCACGCTGCTCTTTGCTAAGCTTGGCAGGTGTTTCAACGTGGATTGTAATGATTTGGTCTCCGAAGCCGTACCCGCCAAGCTTCGCAATCCCTTTGTTCCGGAGTTTCATCTTTTGACCGGACTGCGTCCCGTCGGGAATCTTCATAGAAACTCTGCCGCCTAGGGTAGGAATCTCTACTTCGGTTCCAAGTGCAGCCTGAGAGAAAGTGATCGGAACTTCACAGTGAACATCATAGTCGTCACGTTTAAAGAATTCGTGTGGCTCAATGTGGATTAAAACGAAGAGATCTCCTGCCGGGCCTCCATTAGAGCCTGAGTCACCCTGGCCAGTAAGCTTGAGCCGCTGGCCCTCGTCGATCCCCGCTGGAACCTTAACTGAAAGTTTCTCACGCTTCTTATTGCGACCTCGGCCGGCGCAAGTTTCGCAGGCATCTTTGATGGTTTGCCCGGAGCCATGGCACTTAGGGCAAGGCTGCGCTATCGTAAAGAAGCCTTGTTGCCGGCGCACTTCACCGTGACCCTGGCACATATCACAGGTTGTTGGACCAGATCCTTTCTTGGCGCCGGTTCCCTGACAGGTCTCACAGCCTACCGAGCGAACAATCTGAACTTCCTTTTCAACCCCAAAAGCAGCCTCTTCGAATGTGGCGTACATTTCTGTCTGAAGATCGTCTCCGGCAGTGGCACGCGAACGTCGTCGTCCACCGGCGGCCCGGCCGCGCTGACCTCCAAGGATGTCGCCAAAAATATCACCAAAGATATCCCCGAGATCGCCGAAATCCCCAGAGAATCCACCCTGGAATGGGCCCGCCCCTCCGGCGCCGCCTTGCTCTGCCGCGTGGCCCATCCGGTCGTACATGGCGCGTTTTTGATCATCGAGAAGGATGTCGGCCGCGTGGGACGCCTCTTTAAATTTTGACTCCGCATCCTTGTTGCCAGGGTTCTTGTCCGGATGATGCTGCATCGCCTGTTTCCGGTAAGCCTTCTTGATCTCTTCCTTAGTTGCGGTCTTCCCCACACCAAGAACTTCGTAGTAATCGCGTCTTTCGCTCATAATGTATAAAGCCCCTCAGCGTAGACTGAGGGGCTCCCGTTTAAAGTGGATTTTAAAATCTAAACTTCTTTGTAATCAGCGTCAACTACGTCGTCCCCGTCGTCTTTTTTCTTAGAGGAATCTGATTCCTGCTGGGCACCCGCACTGGCACCGGCGTCAGCGCCGGGGGTCTGATACATGAACTGGGCAAGGCTGTGAGCGACGTTTTGAAGTCTCTCAGTTGCTGCCTTAATTTCGTCCAGAGACTCGGACGTGAGTTTAGTTTTAGCTTCACTGATCGCTCCTTCAATTTCGGCTTTCTTGTCGGCCGGGACTTTGTCGCCAGCGTCCTTCACACCCTTTTCGGCGGCGAAGACGAGGCTGTCGAGATTATTGCGCGCATCGACGACTTCACGGCGCTTCTTATCCGAGTCACGGTTTTTTTCCGCCTCAACCACCATCCGCTTAATCTCCTCTTCCGAGAGACCAGATCCGGAAGTGATAACGATATTCTGAGATTTACCTGTTGCTTTGTCCGTCGAGGTCACATGTACGATTCCGTTCGCGTCGATGTCGAAAGTAACTTCGATTTGCGGAACTCCCCGTGGAGCTGGCGTAATGCCCGTAAGGTCGAAGCGACCCAAGCTCTTGTTGTCGGCCGAAAATTCGCGCTCGCCTTGGAGTACGTGAATGGACACCGCTGGCTGATTATCAACGGCGGTAGAGAAAACTTGTGACTTCTTAGTTGGGATCGTCGTGTTCTTTTCGATGATCTTGGTGAAGACGCCGCCAAGGGTTTCAATACCGAGTGAGAGCGGAGTCACGTCAAGGAGAAGAACGTCTTTAACGTCACCACCGAGAACACCACCCTGGACTGCTGCACCAGCTGCGACGACCTCATCCGGGTTCACTCCCCGGTGCGGTTCCTTGGCGAAAATTTCTTTAACCTTCTGCTGGACGATAGGCGTCCGAGTAGCACCGCCAACGAGGATCACATCGTGAATCTCGTTCAGGGCGAAACCCGAGTCCTTGATCGCTGTCTTACATGGAGCGACGAGTTTTTCAATCAGGTCAGCGATGAGCGACTCGAACTTAGCACGTGAGAGATTAAGGTTGAGGTGTTTCGGCCCGCTCGCGTCCATGGTGATGAACGGAAGGTTGATATCGGTTTGAGTAACGCTTGAGAGTTCGTGCTTCGCCTTCTCAGCTGCTTCCTTCAAGCGCTGGAGCGCCATCTTGTCATTCCGAAGGTCGAGGTTAGTTTCTTTCTTAAACTCGTCTGCCATCCAGTTAATAATCCTGTAGTCGAAGTCCTCACCACCGAGGAAGGTGTCACCGTTAGTGGCCTTGACTTCAAAGACGCCATCAGCAGTGATCTCTAGGATCGAGACGTCGAAAGTACCGCCTCCGAGATCGAAGACAGCGATGTTTTTATCCTTCTTAATATCCTGGCCATAAGCGAGCGCCGCGGCCGTTGGCTCATTGATGATTCGCTTGACGTCGAGGCCTGCGATCCGGCCGGCATCCTTCGTCGCCTGTCTTTGGGCATCGTTGAAGTAAGCAGGAACAGTGATAACAGCTTCAGTGACAGCATGACCGAGGTAATCCTCAGCAGATTTTTTCATCTTCTCAAGGATCTTCGCTGAAATCTCCTGAGGGGAGTATTCTTTGCCGTCGACCCTGACCCAAGCGTCGCCGTTTTTATTGGCAAAAATCTCAAATGGTGCGACACGTTTGAAGTGTTCTACTTCCTTGTCTGTAAATTTTCGTCCGATGAGCCGCTTGATTCCAAAGAGGGTCTTGCTCGGGTTCGTAACTGCTTGGCGCTTAGCAACCTGGCCAACGAGGTTCTCCCCGTTACTGGCGAAACCAATGATAGACGGCGTGGTGTTGTGACCCTCGGCGTTGGGAACGATTTTGTAGGCCCCGTTTTCCATCACGGCAACACACGAGTTGGTGGTACCTAAGTCAATTCCGATAATCTTTCCCATATAAATCTCCTTATGATTTTAAAAAAACGTTTTTTATTGCTTATCACTCGCAACGACGACTTTCGCCGCCCGAAGAAGTCGTCCGTTCAGGCTATAGCCTTTTTGGAACTCCTTAACTACTTGGTTAGGTTTAGCTCCTTCAACGTACTCCTGAGCAATGGCTTCGTGGAGGTGCGGATCGAAATCTTTGCCGACAGAGGCTACCAAAGTCAGACCATGCTTTCCTAACGTATCAATGAACTGCTTCGTGACCATGTCCATGCCCACAACGATGTTCTTGATCTTTGGATCTTGATCGTGCTTGAGCATCTCGGTTGTCCGCTCAAAGTTATCAACAATCTGAAGGAGGTCCGAAAGTACTCTTTCATTTCCATACTTCACAAGATTTTCACGCTCACGCTCAACGCGCTTCTTGTAGTTGTCCATTTCCGCGGCGAGGTAGTAGTATTTGGCCTTGAAATCGACCTCTTCTTTTTTAACCTCTGGTTGAGTCTGAGCTTCGTCGGCCACGGATCCTGTTGCTGTCTGCTCTTCTTTCGTTTCTTCCGGCTTGTCGTTCATGTTTTGGTTTTCCATTTCGTACTCTCAGGTCATTGGGTTATGCATGTAAGATGGTGCCAGAGGCTTCGGTGTCAATGTTTGGGCAATAATAAAACAGCGCTTAGTATGTTTCCGACCGAACACTTCATGCCTGATTCCAACTACTTGGCAATGGACCCCTTGGCCTCACTCCGAAAAATGTCATCCATCAGAGAATCCAGCAAGATAAACCCTCGAGCATTGAGTTTTACCTTTTGCTCATCGCAGCTGGCATAACCTTTTGCCTCCCAATCATTTATGACGGAAGTATGCTCCTTATTGAATTTAAATCCATCTGAAGTTCGTAGCGCGAGGTAGGTCTCCTCAAGGTTACGCTCAGCTGGTTTGAGATTTTCAACCTCCACATCAGCTTTGCTCACCTTCCATTTGTAACGAAGGGCCGCATTTTCCGTCGCAAGGTAGCCGGTGCCTGTTGGGCCTAACGCAGCGACGTTTTCACCGCGCCAATAGCGCTGATTGTGCTTGGATTCAAAGCCTGGTTGTGCAAAATTCGAGACCTCATAGTGGTGAAAGCCCAGACTAGTCAGGTAGTCGCTAACAAATAGGTACTCGTCGCGCACATACTCGTCCTCAGGCATTTCCTGAGCATAAGGGTATTTCGATCGAGCATTTAAAATGTAAAGGCTGATATGCTTGGGTGAGAACTCCAACAGGCGGTCGAGTTCTGCGCGAATGTCCCGACCTCTCTCCTTGGAGAACGGTACCCCAAGAAGGAAATCAAGGGAGAAGTTCCAATTCCCTCGCTGGACTTCACCCAACAGGTCGAGGCTCTCGGCCAGGCCGTGAGAGCGATCGAGAATTTTCAGAAAAGAGGGGTTGAGAGACTGTGTCCCGATAGAGATCCGGTTTAGTCCTATGGCCTGCCACGCCTCTAGGAGCGCCGGAGTCCAGGCCCCGGGGTCGACTTCCATGGTGAACTCTACGTCATTTGTGAGTGGGCCCGGCAGAAGACGATCGCGGAAAAATTCCGCCCCATCCGCGCCCCAAAGTGAGGGTGTTCCCCCACCAAGGTAAATGGTCTCAAGAGGTGCCCAGGTAAAGCCAGCATCGCGCAGGAGAATTTCATGCCGCCGGACCGACGCCTCTAAAAACTGATGAAACTTCTCAATCTGAAGACCTGGCCCATCAAATTTCTGCTTGTAAAAGTCGCAGTAGTTGCAGAGGTGCCGACAGAAGGGAACGTGAAGATAGAGGCTTGACACCCGAGTCATCAGATATAATTTCCTTTATAAATCAGTGTGGCCGAAGAGATAATAGGGCAAATCTTTTACGATGTCTCACCTAAGGAATCCATGAAAATCGATCAAGTGAAGCTAGATAACAAACTTCAGACCCTCTTCATCCACTCTCCGGGTTGCTCCGCTGGCACCGTTCAGGTCTGGTTTCGCGCTGGTTCTGCGCTTGAGCAACACGACAACCAGGGTATTGCGCACTTCCTTGAGCACATGTTCTTCAAGGGCACTCCGACTAGGCCAGGACCGCAACTCGCCCACGACATAGAGTCTTATGGCGGGGAGGTCAACGCCTTCACCTCATTTGACTATACCTGCTACTACATTAACACCCCGAGCCTCTTCCTCGACAAGTCTGTCGACATCCTTTTGGACATGGTCGCAAACCCGCTCTTCATCGATGAGGATATTCCAGCTGAACAGCAAGTGGTCTTCGAGGAGTACAGAAGGGCCATGGACAATCCATCGCAGTTTAACTTCATCAAACTTCAAGAAGCGTCGTTTACCGGCGGCTATAAGCACCCAATCCTCGGTCGTGAAGACACCATCCTGAAATTCTCCCGCAAACAGATCAGTAACTTCCGGGAAAACTACTACAACCTTGAGAACGCTCTCCTCGTTGTCGCTGGAGACTTGAAAGATCGTGAGGCCCTGGAATCCAAGATCAGTTCGTTCCGCCTGCCACAAGGAAAGAAGTCCGAATTTGGTCCCTTCAAGGTCAATCCTGAGGCTTCAGTCAATGTGCACGAGAAGGACACCCGTCAGGCAACACTCACTCTGTGTCTACAGTCACCTGAGTATCAAGACATCACAGCCGCAGGCCAGGACCTTGCCATCAATTGCCTCGCTCATGGGGAGACGTCTCGGTTTTACCAAGCACTCGTGGCGAAGACCTCTCTGTGTAATGGCGTTGCCGGATCAAGCATGTACTTCGCCCACGGAGGTGTGCATATGCTTAAGATGAGCTTTCCAGTGGAAAATCTCAACAAGGTGTCTCACCTTTTCATGGAAACGCTAAGAGAGGCCATCGGCACAGGCTTCAAGCCCGATGAACTGACGAAGATCAAAAACCAGTATATCTCTTCAAAAATCTACGAGCGCGAGTCAATTGAATCCTATGCCTTTAGCCTGGGCCATGGCTTCGCGCAGTCCGGGAACATCCACTGCGAAGACGATTTCATTGAGCGGATCAGAGCGGCCAGTGTGGATGATGTTCGCAAGGGCCTGATCGAGGTCTTTAAGAATCCGTCACACTTCACTCTCCAGGTCCCAATGGGTACGAAAACAGGACCTCTCTCCCGCGAACTCATGCGATGGCAGAAAGCGCTTAAGGCAAGTGTTGCCAAGGCCAAAGGACCAGCTGCAAGTGCACCCATCGGAACCTCTAAGCATGACCCGGCAGTGGTCGTGACTGAGTTAAAACCAGGAATCACTTTTATTTACCGTCAAAATAAGCTCACGCCCACTTTCGTCATGCATGCCTATATGAAAGGCGGTCAAAGCTTCGAGACACCCAAGACTGCTGGAATTCACCACCTGGTTGGCCGACTCCTGACTTACGGTTATAAAGGGACAGGATACTCCAAACTAAAGAACGAGCTCGAGTCACTTTCTTCTTCCCTTAGCGGCTTCTCGGGCAAAAACGCCTATGGGCTCACTCTTCATGGCCAGACAAAGGACTTCGAAAAGCTAGGTGGCCACTTCTTCGGAACACTTTTACAACCGGAACTGCCGAAAAAGTTCTTTGAACATGAAAGGAAAGTGATTCTCAGGGCCCTAGATAATCAGAAGGAAGATCCAACTAAGCAAGCTTTCAAGGCCTTCTACCGGATGGTCTTCAACGACCATCCCTACGCTATGGATCTGGCGGGGACACCAGCGACTCTGAAGTCGTTTACACCGGCCTCTCTTAAGAAAATTCATGGCGCCCACCTCAAAAATTCACATCTCGTTATCACGTACTGCGGAGATCTAGATTTTTCTGTCGTCCAGCACGAACTCCTCGCACTCCTTGCACCTCTGCCTCCGAGAAAGGTGGCCAAGCGTGCTGCTAAGAAGCCGAAGGCTATCCGTGGACGTGCCGAGCACCTTGACTTTAAACGCGAACAGACTCAGATCATCATAGGCGCACCGGCTTACCCTATCGGTACTCGTGAGGACCTTTACCTCAAGATGATCTCCGCTCATCTTTCAGGCCAGAGCTCCGAGCTATTTGTTGAGGTTCGGGACAAACAAGGGCTCTGCTACTCTGTATCACCAGTCCATGTCTCAGCACTTGAGGCGGGCTGCTGGGCAATCTATATTGGCTCGGGCCACGATAAGACCGAAGCAGCTGTAGCGGCCATCACTCGCATCCTTAATAATCTTCGGGACAAAGGAATTAAAAAGGAAGAATTCGAGCGGATTAAAACAATGATCGATGGGCAAAATCTGTTGGGAATTCAAACGAACGAGGACTATGCACAATTCTATTCTATTCCTGTCCTACACGGACTTGGACTGGATTATCCTCACCGGAACAATGACGCCATCAGGTCGGCGAAGTATGAAGACTTTCAGGCGTTCCTCGAGAAGTTCTTTGGTAGTAAATGGAATATTGTTAAGGCTGGGCCTCGGTAGAGACCTAGCCTGCAGAAAGAACTTTTCGAATCCGGTTATACTTTAAACGGAAGAGATTAATCATCTTCAGCTGTTTTTGAACCAGATCTGGATCTTTTTCCTGGGAAAGCTTTTGAAGTCGCATCCCGATCTCGATCCAAATCGGGACTGATTCTAAAAAAGATTCAGGGTCGATTGGCTTTAACATGTAGTCGAGGGCCCCGAGGCGCATCGCCTCGGTAATTCTAGGTACGTCGTCGTGGGCCGTAAGCATCACTACAGCACAAGACAAACTACGGGCGCGGATCTCTCCAAGAAACTCAAGACCGCTTTTCCCAGGCATAGATATGTCAGAGACAATCAAAGGTGGTAGGTGCTTCTCAAGGCTAGCTAGTGCAGCGTCGGCATTGGGGGCCCCAACTACGCGGAACCCATTCAACTGAAGGAAGGAGCACATAAAATCCAGGAGATGCTCTTCATCTTCAACAACTAATATTTCCGTTCCAATCATAAATTCTCCAATAACTACCTATCGGACGAATGGAGTTTTTCGTGAATTAAAAATTGGGCTTAAGAAACCTTACGGTTACCGGACGTTACGACTCCACTTACTAGAAGTTCCTGGTCTGAGACCGGCTCATCTCGGAGTACCTTTTGAAAGACAATATTCTTCTCAAAACCCCGTTCCCGAGAAGCAAGGAGCATGAGAAGCGTTGTCAGTGATCCGAAAGAGGTCGCAACCATCCCGTAGAAATCCGGAATATCTAAGAACTTTGGCGTGACCGTGTTCAAATGAGAATACGCCATCCTACCAATCTGCCCGTAGTACTGAATGTCGATGATCTTTTTATTAACAGACTCTGAAAAGAACCCACAGATCAGGAGCGACATGTCTCCGACCTCTTTATAAACTCGCTTCTGCACATCTCGAGTCTGCTGAGTTGCCTCGAGGAGCTTTATTCCGAGAATCTTCTCACGCAACTTACCCTCAGAGGTTTCAAAGTACATTTCCGAGAGAGCAAATTTGTCGAGGACATCACTGGAGTAGAAAATAATTGATTCCGGAACTGGGCAAAGAGATTTCTTGTTAAGCTCGGAGAGACCGTCGTAAAAAAAACCCTTCAGGTTTGTAGACAGGATGATCTTTTTCTCTGCGGCATCATTCGGCATAAGCTCTTCCTCCCCAGTCTATTTTAGCATAGCCCAGAATCCCGCCATTTCATTCCATGGAATTATTTTCCCCGTCATCTAAAACCATGAAATAATAGGGCCATGAAAAGACTCCGGATTCTCTTTGCAGTCGTACTCTTGATCTTTGCCTTGCCCTCTTGGCGGCTTCTGGATCTGGCAGCCATTGGAAGCCCCGTCGAGCTTCCCGTCGCGCTTGCCCTCGCCCTTTGGTTCGTTATGTTTTTGATAGTGCCCATAAAACTCTTCCGTCACCAACTCAAGGTGCCGCTCCTTGCTCTCCTCGCCGGAGGTTTTGCCATAGGGGCCTGGCATTCGGGTCCGCTCTCCAAGATGGCATCGCGGGACCCAGAGTTTAATCATTGCGGATCTCTGACCTATACCGGGAATTTTTATCCGATCCGACAGCTGCTAACAGAGGCCCACCAAGATGACCTCGACGCCAGAAACCAATTATGCTGGATCAGAAAACTCATTGCTCGAGTCCCTAGAAGCTTCGACCAAGACGCAGAGGTTGAGTTCTACACCAAACTCATGCGGGAGCGACTCCTCAAGCCAGAACTCAAATACCGAGTAAGCCTGCCGCTCATTGCCCTTCTGCACTTCAGGATTCACGGGGCGAGCAATAACATCGCTGGCGCCAAAGCAGTCTATGAGTCCCTGCATTTTTGGATTACCCAGTATACGGAGGAGATCCAAAACCGTAGCTACTCGGCCTGGAGCTGGCCTCATTCGAATTACATCCAATGGGAGTATGGGCTGGTTGAGCGCAACTGGCAGAGGCTGATTGAGGGAATAACAATCGAAACCAATTGAAGCAAACTCTTGGGACTCAAGTAAGCCTAGGACTCGATTTCAACCATGAGGAAACCTGCCTCTAGAGCCTGGCCCTCACGGACGTTAATTGACTTAACGAGTCCATCTGCTCCGGCCTTGATCTCGTTCTCCATCTTCATCGCCTCGAGAATCAGGACAGTCTCCCCTTTGACCACGGAGTCGCCCTCTTTCTTAAGAAGCTTCACGACCTTGCCAGGCATCTGAGTCACAAGAGCACCTGCTCCGCCTTTATTAAGACCTGAGGGCTTAAAGCCACGATAGACCTTATACATCTCTGAATTTGAAACAAGGACCTCGTTAACTCCGAGTGCGGAAAGTTTTTTCCAGGCGATGCCATCAAAGGAATAGAAGTGTTTTCCAGCGAGAGAGCGAACGTGGAGACGAGTTTTCCTGCCCTCGTGAATAAACTCCATCACCGGACCGGGATGGACTTCGACGTCGAGGCTAAACTCCTCCATGTCCTGATTGATAAAGTAGTATCTCATCTGTGGCCTGCCTGGTTAATTTCGATTGCCGCGACCTTGAGCATGAAGGCCTGAATATCTTCCTTCGGTGCCACCCGATCCTGAGGCTTAACGGTGCCAATGTAGTTGGTCGAATAGTTCCCGGCCTTGAAGGTCTGCTCGTCCAGGATAACCTTATGAAGCGCGATATTGGTCTTGATCCCATCGATCTGAAGACCATCTATGGCGGAGCGGATTTTCCGGAGGGCAACCTCACGGTTAAGACCCCGCGCAATGAGCTTTCCAATCATGGGATCAAAATCAGGAGTAATCGTGAAGCGCTGATATATGCAGTGGTCGAAACGAATTCCTTGGGGAAAAGTAGTCTCAAATCCGACAATCTTTCCGGGTGCCGGAAGCATTGAGACCGGGTCCTCGGCGCAGATCCGGAGCTCGATCGCATGCCCGTGGATCCGGATCTCATCCTGAGATTTGAAATCGAGCGGTTCACCGAATGCCGCCTTGATCATGTTGGCAACGAGGTCAACTCCCGTAATCTCCTCGGTGATAGGATGCTCCACCTGAATTCGCGTATTCATCTCGAGGAAGTAGAACTTTTTGTCCTCACCCATAATAAACTCGACGGTACCAGCAGAGTCATAGTTCACGGCACGTGCGCATTTAACGGCAGTCTCGCAAATAGATCGGCGAAGCGCTTCGTCAGTTCCGATGAATGGTGAGGGCGCTTCCTCGATGATCTTTTGATGCCGCCGCTGAACAGAACACTCACGCTCAAATACGTGGTAAACGTTCCCTTTCTTGTCCGCAAGGATCTGAACTTCAATATGGTGAGGGTTAAGAATATACTTTTCAACGAGGAGTGCTGCATAACCGAAACTCGACAAGGCCTCGCGCTGAACCGCTGCAAAGTTGTTACGAACATCAGCCTCTGAATAACAAGGCCGCATTCCTTTGCCACCACCTCCGGCGACGGCCTTGAGAAGGATCGGGTAACCCATCTCTTGGGCGAGAGCTATCGCCTCTTCCACCGTAGGAACTTCTCCAACGGATCCAGGAACAACCGGAACACCGGCCTCCTTCGCGACCTGCTTTGAAATATCTTTCGCACCCATCTTGTAGACGGCCGTAGGATTCGGTCCGATAAAAATGATACCCTTCTTCGCAAGGGCCTCTGAGAACTCGCGGTTTTCAGACAGAAACCCGTAACCCGGGTGGACGCCGTCGATTTTATGCTCATCAATCAGCTTCATGATTTTCGGAATATCGAGGTAGGTTTCCTTATTATTATTTCCGGCCAGATGAACCCATTCCTGGCAGTATTCGAGATGTGGCGGCTCAGTCTCGTTATCTGTCCAAACCCCGACAGAGACAAGACCAAGCTCATTCAGAGCCTTGGCAACGCGGATAGCGATCTCGCCGCGGTTAATGATGAGTACGCGTTTACCTTTCATAGTGGAATATTCCCATGTTTGCGATCCGGCATCGGAATCTTCTTATTCTCTAGGGCCTTGAGATACTGATAGAGACGCTGGCGTGTAAGCTCCGGAGAAATGATCTCGTCGATGTAGCCTAGCTCAGCTGCCCGATACGGATTTGCAAAGTTATTTTCGTAGTTCTCGACCAGCTCTGCCTTCTTCCGGTTAAACTCATCACCCTTGAGGCCCACGAGTTCGTTTCGGAAGATGATATTCACGGCTCCCTCCGCCCCCATCACAGCAATCTCGGCGGTTGGGTAAGCAAGGTTAATGTCGGCCCTGATGTGCTTTGACGCCATGACATCATAAGCCCCGCCGTACGCCTTCCGCGTGATCAGCGTAATGAGTGGCACTGTGGCTTCACAGTAGGCATAAAGGAGCTTCGCCCCGTGACGGATGATGCCGCCATACTCCTGAACAGTCCCAGGCAAGAAACCAGGGACGTCGACTAGCGTAATAATAGGAATGTTAAAGGCATCACAGAAGCGAACAAAGCGAGCGCCTTTAACTGAAGAGTCGATGTCGAGGCATCCGGCCAGGAAGCTCGGTTGGTTCGCCACGATGCCCACCTTAACTCCACCAATGGAGGCAAAGCCGGTGAGGATGTTCTTCGCGAAACCCGCGTGAACCTCAAGGAAGTGCTGGTCATCGATCACTTCGAGGATCAGCTCATGCATTTCGTAGGGCTTCTTAGAATTGTCTGGAATAAAATTTTTAAGTTTATTATTCGCCCGTGAAACTGGATCCGTGGTGAGCCTCGGAACTTGCTTGGCGCGATTGCAAGGAGGAATAAACGCAAGGAGTTCACGAACACGCTCAAAACAATCGTCTTCATCATCAGTCCGAAAGTGCGCGACGCCAGATTTTTCATTATGAGTATGAGCACCACCAAGGGCATCCTTGGTCACTTCTTCATGAGTCACAGTCTTAATCACATCTGGGCCGGTAACAAACATATAAGACGTCTTATCCACCATGAAGATGAAGTCGGTCATCGCGGGTGAGTAGACCGCTCCGCCAGCACAAGGTCCCATAATGAGAGAAATCTGCGGAATCACACCCGAAGCTTGGACGTTCCGATAGAAGATCTCAGCGTAACCGGCCAGGGACTCAACGCCTTCCTGAATCCTTGCGCCACCGGAATCGTTGATACCGATAACCGGAATCTTGTTCTCGAGAGCAAAGTCCATGACTTTACAAATTTTCTTCGCGTAGGCCACCCCAAGGGCTCCACCCCAGCAGGTGAAGTCTTGCGAGAAGAGGGCAACCTGTTGGCCATTGATTTTCCCGATGCCGGTCACAACGCCATCACCGAGATACTTCGTTTTTTCCATACCAAAAGAATTGCAGCGGTGAACGACATACTTATCAAACTCGATGAATGTTTCGGGATCGAGGAGCTTATTGATCCGTTCACGGGCAGTGTACTTACCCTGCTCGTGATGCTTATTTATCCGCTCAACTCCACCACCAAGCTCTGCTTGCTGGCCCAAGGCCACGAGCTGCTCTCGCTTCTGTTCGTTGGTCAGCATAGACCCTCCTCAAATGTGTCCGGAAGTTATACCTTGGTTCATGGGGAGGGTAAAGAATTGACACTACAAGACAACAAAAGACTCCCCGAAAAAGATCCAGGGAGTCAAAAGAAGAAAACTAGTTTTTGCTTATCGGCAGCTGATTCCACCTTCGATACGGTAGCTGATTTCATCAAAGCTGCCGTAGACCTCGTACAACTTCTGACGCTTTGCCGATTCACTCATCCCGGCCTGGTTAAATGCCGTGAGATCTTGCCAGATATCCTTGAGCTCAAGGATTTCACAAGCGTAGGCAGAACCGTAAACGAGTTCAGAAAGCTCCTTGTAGCCTGCGCTAGCAATTACCTCAGAAGCTGTCAGATACGCCGCCGATGGTCCAAGAGGGAAAATCTGCCCGCCACGACGGATAACAAGTGAGCTGTTCGCAAGCACCAGCATATCGCCAACCATCTCGAGGACATTTCGCTCAAACTCGAGAGTCCGGGAGTAACGGCACCCTGTTCGTCGAGACTGACAACTGTAGTATCGGTAGTCGATGCGCTCGGCGGAGGAGAAGATCAGATCATAAAAACTCTCTAGAGCAATCGCCGTCGCCTTAAGACCCCTTATGTCACGACCCACTTCTTGATTGAGAACAGATCCGAGGCCATAAGCGTGGCCGATCAAACGTAGTATAACAGGATTGACGTCCCCATACCGCTGGCCAACGTAAGGCCGCAGGCCCCCAATAAGAAGATCAACAGCTTCCCGAAAATTACCGTTTTGGCTTGCAAACGAAGCGTTTTGGCGCGCCCTTTCGAGACCCCGAAGTGTTCGGTCACAGTAAGCACGGAATTCGGCGTCTACGTCACTCTCCGGTTCCGGAAATTCTCCACTCCCCGACGCCGGAGCGTTGGTCAAAAAAGAGAGGCCAAGTAAAAATGCAAAGGTCCAGTTTCTCATACAATTTATCCCCTAAGTTTCGTTTAATAACGGCACGTCCGTGTGGCCGTAAGTTCGATAATATGTTGAAGCTCTAATACAAAGCGGTTGATACGAATCGCGTCGTCCTTGGGCCCTGAACGACCGTCGAGATATGTCTGCACCTGCCGCGACAAGCGAAGAAGGAGTTTTGACTGACACTCGAGTGCACTGGCGAAGACTGTTTCATTGAGGTCTGCTGCGGTTTCTTTTGAGAGGTACGTAAGCGCCTGAAGAAACTGCGGAGCAGGAACAGTCGTATAAAAAGAGCTCCTGTCAGTTTTGAGTCGAACGAAGTTCGATTTCAGTCCTTCAATTTGAGAAAGCGCAACCAACACAAGCTGTTCCTCAAGTTCACGAGTTCCGGTTCTTCTTGTTGAGTACGGGATATAATGCTGCCGATCTACGGCACTCGCCACCAAGGCGATATGGTTGGTGTACCAGTCAAGGAAGCTTAAGTACCCTTGGATCTGCAAAGTGGCGCCGAGACCTGGTTGAATCCCTCGACCACCAAAGACTGCTGGGATGCCCAAGAGCTGGGAGAGCTTTATCCCGCGGGTAATCGCCCGTAGTGTGAGCGAGTTCTCCGGTGTTGCTTCGGTATCCTGGCTTGACGCTGCTGCGGCGACGAGACCTTCGTAGAAGACTCGGAGCGCCCCGATCCGATCACCCTCGATATTCAATCGGTCGAGGGCCTCAGTCCGAATTTCACGAACCATGATCGCCGCATCGTCGCACCAGCTAATGAGAGCGAAATTCACACCGCCCCCGATTCCGCTCCCACCTGCTGCAAATACCGCTAGGGATGTTACGAACATAACTCCCGCTATACATTTCTTGATCATATCTACTCCTTGTAATTATTCTGTAATTTGTATGAGCTGAGCACCGAGCTGAACTACGATGTCACTGCTACTATCAGTTGCGGACCCATATTGTTCTAAAATCTTTTTTGTAAACGCCTTCATCTCTGACCTGAGCTGCTCGAAGCCAGCACGTGGGATACTTAAAGTGATGAGCTGGGCCGCGCGCTGGTCGTAAGGCTTGTTTGTCATAGCATCAGCAGCAGAAAGTGCGAACTGATGATGAAGATTGGACGAATTCTGGAAATTCACGGTCGTGTCCTCAAAAAGAACAACCGGCTCGGACTGTACGAGTCTGCCCGCATCATTCCTGGTGATAAGACCCAGTCCCTGTAGATCTGCTAGTCCTTCGATGACCTTATCCTTGGAGAGCTTTCGCCCGAGCTTCTGGATGATCCATTCTGGATCCTCGCGGAAATCTCGTAACTCAATCAGTTCGCGAAGGACGACGAGATGCCATTCATTGAGGTAGCGGTATTGGTGCTCGAGGACTTTTACAAGCTTGGCCTTCTTACCTCTGGCCCCGAC
Organism: Pseudomonadota bacterium; assembly: GCA_027487685.1. GTDB lineage: Bacteria > Bdellovibrionota > Bacteriovoracia > Bacteriovoracales > Bacteriovoracaceae > Peredibacter. Next base: position 18,174 of record JAIYDC010000073.1, read on the forward strand.
CTTCATCCGCTCAAAGAAGCAGATCTTTTCTTTCTCCGAATTGGCCTGATTGAACAGGACCATGTTTTCAAAATAAATGGATTCCTCACCGGAGAGCTCCATGGCAGTCGAAAATCCAAGAATGGACTTTGAAGTAAGATTGCGCTTGTTTTTAATCACTAAGCCCAAGTATCCGCGAGAATTCTTCCCGAAACCGGCGGCGTAAATGAAGGCGTTCTCCGAAAACCCTGGGCTTCGGTTCTTCTTAAAGAGGTACATATCCCGGAGGAAGGGGCGGTAGTTCAAGTAATTGAAAACTGCAGGTCGCTCCGTAACGATTCTCTCTTCAATATTTTCTTCGACCCCATTGGGGGCCACTTCTGTTACTTGCATTGGGTTTCCTTATTGCCGGACATCTATAGCCCGACTGCTGACAGAATTAACAGACAATGTAAAAGATACCCAGTTGAAAGTGACGACCACCAGTCAGCAGTAAACCGACCTATAATCTGCGGCCTATGCATTGGACCTACATGCTTCTTTTATTACTCGCCTTTGACGCCCTGGCAGCCGGGGACTCGACAGGCGTTACCCGTTGGAATCGGCTTGGAATTAGCTTCGAGGCACGCACCGAGGTCTTCCGATCCTCACAGTCGCAACTCCTCTCGGCCAGCACCGAGATCGCCTATGCGATCACTAACCTACAAGAAGAACACCTGAATGCAGTTCACGACACCTTTCTTAAAGACCATGCACTAGTTATTCTTTTTGAGAAGAACAGTGGCACAGACGCCATGTTTTTTCCCCCGAAAACCCTTCGACCAGACAGTGAAGAATGGATTATCTCACTCTCCCCGGGTCTCCTCTCATCTCCCACCTACCTACGGATTGTGGCACATGAGTACTTTCACGCCGTTCACTTCGCCCTTAACCCCGGAGAGCTAGATTGGATCCGCGAGGGCTTGGCCCAACTCTTCGAGCACATTGTTTTCGGAGGCTTCAATGCGGCCCATGTCCATGCTTCACTCACCAATAGTGATTACGGACTTGAGGAAACCTTTGATCCCAATAGCTACAGTCCAGAGAAGTACGGAAATACGCTGCTCTACTTTTACTATATAAACACCCAGTGCTCTTTAAATAACGCCCTCTTCTGGAACCAAATCCGCGCAAGTTCACCTGGTCGATCTGGAATCTCCAACACACTCTCTAAGCTAGCTTCTCCATTGGCGCACTGCCGTAACTTTGAGACAAGTGCTGCGGCATTCTCAGTCGCCAGGCTTGTCAATGCCTTCAGTGGCTTCGAGCAGTCTTCAGCAACTTCAATCCTTAACACAGATAAGCGTCTTTCCATCGATCCCACATTTGAGCGCAGACTTATCGCTAACCCCCTTGAGTACTGGCGTAGACTCAAGCACTGGCGGCCGATCCGAATCACCTCGCCAACTGCGCTCATCATCGCTCCCTCTTCACCAATCGACATTAGATGGCTTGGTCTCGAGCGGGCCTACCCCTACCGAGTCCGTGAGCTCGGATCCAGGGACCTCAGAGGGCTAGGACCCAAGTGGGACGTTGGCCTTTTTCGTGCTGACTGAAAGTCAGCAGAATCAACATTGAATTTTTTACACTTCAACTCAACCCAGTCAGCGGCTGTGTTAGGTTCACTCCACATTTGCTCTAAAGGGAGATTACGATATGAAATCACTAGTCATCATGTTCGCCATACTTTGCGCGGGCCAAACCCAAGCCTCAATCGAGGTCGGAACCTACGAAGGCATCGATAATAACCGGGGCGCCTTCGAGCTCCATGTTAGAGACATACCGGAGCGTCGAGGAAGTTTTATCGGTCTTCTTGTAAACGCCAGAGAAACCAAGGTCCGTGCTTATCTTATAGATGGCTTCTCTGCCAGTAGATACGGCTTCCTTTCCATGCGCTTAACCGGCAACTACAACCTAGGTGTGAGCAGCACAGTCCCGGCCCTGGGTCTCACCGTTAGCGGAGACTCGATGGTTCTCACCCCCAACGACGATCGAAACGATATGGGTTTCGCTTCATCTATCACTTTTAAGAAGGCAAGCCGTCAGACCGTGAAATGGGTCCCTCTCATCGCTGGGAACTATAGCGGACGTGATCTCGTAGTCTCGGCTCTCGATGCCGAGTCAGAGTCCACAGTCTCAAGCAAGGTCACTGGTTTGACTGGAGATTATGTCCTCCGCGAAACCCGGAACGACATGTATGTATTACTGAATTCTGAACTTACTCCAACGGGAGTCAAGCTAAGTAAAGATGCTACCCGCTTTGTGCTCTTCCTCGCAGGAACGCGCTGGAACCCAGCGCGCATGCTTGTCGTAGATAGTGCCACCGGGACAACCCTTGGTATAAAGAACCGTTAATTTAAGGAACTTAGCATATGAAATTTTTAAACTTCACAACTCTTTTAGTTTTGGCGACGTTGAGTGGACCCACATTCGCCCAACAGCGTCGACAGGCGCTTCCAGAGATTCCAGCACCTCGGGAGCTCAAAGAAGTCTCCTCAGACTTTGCAGAAGGAACAATCACACGCCTCTCTGATCAAGACGTCGCGCTTTTTCTTCCGTGGGCACAGAATGCCCAGTCCGTCCTCACGAAGGCCATTCGCGACGCTGAGACGATGACGGTCCAGAATCAGGTTCGTCACCTCACAAACATCATGAAATCCGTTGTAAGGAATTCGGCACAAAAAAACTATCAATTGTTTATGCGCTTCGCCCTCAATAGGACTCTCCTACTTGTTCAAGAGCTCACGGCACAAAGCGATTGGAATGTACCTGGAACAGTAGAAAACGTACTAGACCTCCAGGTCCGAGGCATCAACCTCGCTCTTGAATTCTATGAGTCAGACCTTGCATACCAGCGCCGTGTGGCACGTGGCCAGAGCACAGTCGCTCTCGAGTACGCCCGCTTTGGCGCTGCGTTTGGAAAGGCGATGCTTTCCTCAATCCAAAACGTCACGGATGCCTCCGCTCAATACCGTCTCCTCTATAAAACACTTGAAATGATCAACTGGGATTTCTCAAGAGATACCCAGGCAATCGACTTCGCTGACACGATAGTTGAGATTTTCAACACGCTAAACACTCTCGAAGAGCAACCGGGGAACGATGACTACCAGAGCGTTCTTGCGATCCGCCGGCTGACTGTTCTTTTGGGACCTGTCCGCACAGTCGAACGGATCATTCTTATGAGCAACGAGGAGTCGCGACGCCAAATCGAGGAACAGGAGCGCAACGACCGTATGCGCAGTGCCCTCACGAACGGTATAGGTGTGATCGTCGAAAATACTTTTTTCATCATCAATGGCGCATCTCAGGCGGAGCTCTACTCAAGATGTATTGCTCAGGTTCCTGGAGGTTCGATAGACGAAATCGCCTTCGCAACGGGTGGAAAGTCCTTAAGAGTAATGACTAATTCCTCATATTACTGGAACAAAGAACAGGTCTGCCAAAATGTTCTGACTGCCCAGACCTTTCAGGCCCATGACCGTCCACTTACTGTCTACGGATCTGTCGAGGAGAGAAGCTTCACATTCTCAGGAACTTCAATAACTGCACTCATGTACCAGTGCAGCCAGTTCTACACTACACGAGTCCAGGGACTTTCGATCGACCAGATGACTATAGGTGTTTACAACAACCCGCCAGTGCCGCACACGAACTCGTCCTACTACTGGAACTCAATGACTGCCACCTGTGGAACAATCTTCACTCGCGCGCTTTCACAGGGATTGTAAGATGAAAGCAAAGGCTTTAACTCTAAGTTTACTCTTCTTTGCCTCGGCCACGGCCATTGCAAAAGACCTTCCCAATGTTCCAGCCCCTAGGGAGTTGACTGAGGTTGGTAGCGAGTTCGCAGAAGGCACAATAACCCGACTCTCTGTAGAGGACATTAGCATCTTTATACCATTTGCGCAGAATGCGAAGTCAGTTCTGACCAAGGCACTTGCCGATTCAGAAACAATGCCAGTGCAGCAACAGGTCCGGCATCTTTCTAATAGCATGCGAGCCGTAGTCCGTAACTCAGGTAAGAAGCAGTACCAGACCTTTATGAGGTTTGCACTTAACCGAACTCTCCTCCTGGTTCAGGAGCTTCTCAAAGAAGCAGATATTCGAACCCCAGGGACTCTCGAAAATGCTCTTGACCTTCAGGTGCGTGGGATTAATGTAGCACTCAAATTCTTTGAATCAGATCTAGCTTATCAGCGCCGCGAACGAAGTGGGGGCGATACAGTTAACCTCAACTACGCTTCTTTTGGAGCGGTCTTCGCTGCCAGCTCACTTCGTTCCATACAAAACGTCTTAGACGCCTCGGCCCAATATCGGCTTCTCTACAAGACATTAGAAATCTTTAACTGGGATGTGACGAGAGACCGGCACGCTATAGAGGTCGCAGATACTATCGTTGATATCTTCAATACTCTCTCTGCGCTTCAGGAAGTACCCTCTTCCGACGACCAAGAAAATATTCTTAGCATTCGAAGGCTGACTCTGCTCATTGATCCAGTCTCCGATGTCGAAAGAGTGATTACCGAAGCGATAAAGCGCGCAGAAGAAGCAGTCCTCCGGCAGCAACAAGAAGCTCAACGTCAGGCAGATCGTGAGCGGCGTAGGCAACAGTTCCGGTTCTTAGTTGGTCAAGCCGTCATCGATGTCACGAACCCCGAGGAACCGCGCAGGGCCACTGTTCACGAGCTCCGGGACGAAGTAGTCATACTTCGACTTCCTGGAAGTAAGTTTGAAGCGGTGTCGACTAATAATCTCGCTCGCACATCAGGTTGCCTCCTTAATTACTGCGTCGGAAGTAGCTTCATCAATACTCAGCGAGATAATTACTATGTAAAGGTCGTCGCTATCGCTCAAGATGACACCTTAGTCATCGAATTCACTGAAGGTGAGGGCTACCGCGGTAGGCTTGGGGCCGGCTGGACCCCTGAGTCTTTTGCTCACACCAATGGATGTGCAGGAGATATCTGCGTGGGCGATCGGGTTTATGTCATGGAACGTGATTTTCGTGCTCGAGTCATCGGCATCCAGGACAACGGGGAGATGATCATTCAGGGCTTAGATGGTGATTTGAAGGATCTAAGGGGCGGGTTCTGGACCCGTGATCAGGTAACAAAAATAGAGTAGTCAAAAAAAGGGCCCGGATCTAATCCGGGCCCCACTTTGTTCAAAAAATAAATATCGTACTATTCCCCGGCCGCCCTCTTCTGAGCACGCTTATCGAGCCCATACTTGTCGACTTTCATGATAAGTCCAGCTCGCGAGATCCCAAGTTCCTTGGCAAGTTTCGACTTATTGAAGGCACAACGCTTGAGGCCCTCGCGGATCATGAGGATCTCGAGTTCTTCCAAAGCTTCCTTGAGTGAACCATTAGTATTAACGCCTTTGAGGAAAGCTCCTGCCCCACTGGCTTGGTGAGAATGTGTTTCACCGCTCTCCAGGATACGGGCGGAGAGCATATCAGGGGTAATGTTCTTATCTTCTCCGGCCAGCACGACGAGCCGTTCAACCTCGTTTTGAAGCTCTCGAACGTTACCAGGCCAATGGAAATCCAACATCTTCTCGAGACACTTTTTAGAAAAGGTCTTCAGAGGTACGCCGGCCTCCTCGCATCGTTTTTGAAGAAAAAAATCCATGAGTACAGGAATGTCTTCCTGCCGCTCTCTAAGGGATGGTAGTGCAACGTTAATGACATTAATTCTGTAGTAAAGATCTTCCCGGAACTCACCTTTTGCGATCATTTCCTTAAGATTTTTGTTGGTCGCAGCTATGACTCTAACGTTGACTTTTTTTGGCGTCGTCGCTCCGACCGGCATAAAGGTTCCTTCTTGAAGGATCCGTAGTAATTTCACCTGCATCGACGGCGACGTGTCCCCGATCTCATCGAGAAAGAGTGTTCCACCATTTGCGACTTCGAAAACGCCCTTTTTGTCTTTTATAGCACCAGTAAATGAGCCCTTGACATGCCCAAAGAGCTCGGAGTCGAGGAGATTATCGTTGAAAGCAGAGCAGTTGACGGCCATAAAAAGCGCGTCTTTGCGTGGAGAATTGTAGTGAATGGCCTTCGCCACCATTTCCTTACCAGTACCGTTTTCGCCTTGAATGAGAATCGAAGACTCGGAGTTCGAGACCTTGGAAAGGAGATGGTAAACCATCTGCATCTTCTTCGATTTACCGATAAGATTATGATAACGGTATTTGTTGCCCAGTTCAGAGTTGAGATCCATAATCCGCTCTTCCCGCTTAGAAATCTCAGCGTGGAATGTACCGACTTCATCGGCTGCGATATAAACAAGTTCCTTCATTTCTGTATAGAAGCGCCCAGAGAACTTTTTAACCTTGGCCACCGCTGACTTAGCGTCCTCTACTAAGATCCCGCAATCGACCATTTTTTGAACGACGTGCTCGAGCTCTTCCGAGGTGGTAGTGTCTTTAAAATAAGGATAAGCAACTACAATGCCACAAAATTCGTCTTCAACGACCACCTTGTGGGCATATCCATAAGTGCCTGGGAAGAATGCACTAAACTCATAAGCCTCATCGCTCGAGGAATTAAAGTATTCGAGCACTCTTTCGATGTCTGCCTCGAGCCACTCATGCCCAAAGGAATGAGTCATCTGGAGCTTTAGGAACGGAGACTTAAAAGCATAATTTGGGTCCTGCATGAACTGAACGCGTCCATGAGTATCAACAAACAAAAGATCAAGACCGTACCAATTACCTATAATCTTCTCCAAACTTTTAGTCGTATGAAGTTCTCTTATCGCCTTCCAATCAATCATATAGACGCTCCCCCATTATTCAAAAATGCCCATCCTAGAACATTATTCGTAGGCGTCTTACATATCGACATATTGTCAGTTTTCTTGACATGAGATTTGTCTGAATGAGGGATTTATTTACAGCTTCGTGGCAGATATCTGTAAGAATTCGCCAAAGCTTTGAAAAAACAAAGGTTTATTCCACTCTTGGGGACCCATGTATTTACGTAGTGTCACCTTATCCGAGGAAAATACATAGGTTTCAGGCACTCGAGTCGTTCCATAAATATCTCTATGGATACTCTTATTGTCCAAAAGCCAAAAGATGCTCGATTTAGGCAGTACCAAGGTTTTTAGAAGTTTCTGTATCTTCACCTTGTCATCATTAACAGCCACTAAAAGAAACTTAACGTCATCTCTGCCTTCAAAACGCTTTATGAGCGACAATAACTCAGGCAGCTCTGCCTCACAAGGAGCACACCAAGTCCCCCAAAAATGGACAACAAGAAGCCCTACAGGCTGGTCGTAAAGTGCCCGTGGTTCAAATAAGGTCCCATCCAGGTTTTCGAAATTTCCTAGTGGCAAACTTGAAAGGATTGCATCTGGCGTAGTAGCTAGCTGAGACTCAAGATCCTGCTTTTGGTAGTAGGAATAAGCAAAAGCCACTAAGATGATGAAAAGTATGATTATGATTCGTTTAAGCATAAAAAAAAGGCCCTCGTAAGAGGGCCTTAGTATTAAATCTTACTCAACGAAAGCAATAAATGCTTCCTTCGCTCCATCACCTAGCCGACCCTCGGCAAGCTTTAGTATACGGGTGTAGCCACCAGGTCGTTGCTTAAATTTTGGAGCAACGGTTGAAAAAAGTGACACAACAGCTTCCTTATTATTAAGCTTCGTAAAAGCAAGCCTACGATTAGCAATAGTATCTACCTTCGCCAGAGTAACAAGTTTCTCAACGAAAGGCTTGATGGCTTTGGCCTTAGTTTCAGTTGTACGAATTTTTCCATGTATGATCAGCTCCATCGCCAATCCCTGTACAAGTGCTTTTCGATGCTGTGGCTTAACGCCAAGTTTATATTTGTGGTTACCATGTCTCATATAATTCCCCTAGTAAGAACGCTTAGTCAGCGTGCTGAACCTGCTTCATAATATTATCTACTTTCATACCAAGTCCCAGACCCATAGATGAAAGAATTTCTTTTATCTCATTAAGGGACTTTCGCCCAAAATTCTTCGTTCTAAGCATTTCGCCTTCGGTCTTGGAAACAAGCTCGTAAATATACTTTATGTTTGCATTCTGTAAACAATTAGCAGAACGAACTGAAAGCTCTAGTTCTGAAACTGGTTTTAAGAGTGCCTCATTAGCTACACCTCCCGAGGCTGCTGTGGCAGCTGGCTTGACTTCAGAAGGAGCGTCCTTGTCTTCAAAATTTAAGAAAACAGAAAGCTGATCGCGAAGAATTTTTGCAGAGATTGCTACTGCATCAACCGGATCAATTCCCGCATTGGTCCAAACCTCAAGTGTTAGCTTGTCATAGTCTGTTCTCTTTCCAACTCTGCTGTTAGTTACTGTATAGTTAACGCGATGAACAGGAGAGAAAAGTGTATCAATATAAATCCACCCCAAAGGAAGATCAAATACATCCTTGTTATCTAAAGCAGTAACGTACCCTTTTCCACGAGCTACCTTAAGCTCCATCCGAATAGAGCCACCCGAGGACACATTACAAATTGTATGGTCAGGATTTAATACTTTCACATGAGCGTTTTCTTGTATGTCAGAAGCCCTTATAGCTCCTTCAGAACTCTTATCGAGAATCAGTGTAACTTCTTCTTTATCAAGGATCTTGAATCGAACCTCTTTGAGATTAAGAATAATCTCAGATACTTCTTCCTTGATATTGTTTAAAGTTCCAAATTCATGATCTACACCATCAACTTTAACTGCAACAATACCTGCCCCCTGAAGTGAGGACAAAAGAACTCTTCTGAGAGAATTGCCAAGGGTAAGTCCATAACCACGCTCTAAAGGCTTGGCAGTAAACTTACCGTAGTTTGACTTTAAACCTTCAGTATCAACTTCAAGCGCCGCTGGACGAATCATTCCTGTCCAGTTTTTACTCATGAAAGAATTCATCATAACTCCTAAATGCTAACGGTGAAATACAGGAAAAAAGCTAGTACTTAAACTCTTCTTCTCTTGGGTGCGCGACAGCCGTTGTGCGGCATCGGGCTCATATCAGCAACAGAAGTAATTCGAAGGCCGGCTGCCAAAAGAGCGCGGATAGCGTTTTCACGACCAGCCCCAGGACCCTTTACCTTTACATCAACAGACGATAACCCATGCTCGGCAGCCTTCTTAGCAGCCTCTTGAGAAGCGACCTGAGCGGCAAAAGGAGTTGATTTTTTGGAACCACGAAAACCAAGTCCACCAGATGATGCCCAAACAACAGCATTTCCGTCAGCATCACTAATGGTGACAATAGTGTTATTGAAAGATGCGTGTATATGACATACACCATGGGATAAATTCTTTCGGACTTTCTTCTTCCCACCCTTGGAGCTTGCAGCACCTGAGTTCATTCCAGAAGTTTTTTGTGCATTAGTTGTTGCCATATGAACCTACCTTAATTATTTCATTGCCTTAACTGATTTCTTCCCTGCTATTGCGACAGCAGGGCCCTTGCGAGTTCGAGCGTTCGTATGAGTACGCTGGCCACGGACCGGCAGCCCTCTACGATGTCGGATTCCGCGGTAGCAACCAAGGTCTTTTAGTCGCTTTATATTAAGTGCTATTTCCCGTCGAAGATCTCCCTCAACAGTATATTCATCAAGTGCCGTACGGATTGCCTGGACTTCTTCCTCGGTAATCTCATTTGAACTCTTGTTCCCATTAATTCCAACTTTAGCCAGAACCTCTGAAGCAACCTTTGGGCCAACTCCATAGATAGCTCTAAGAGCTATGCTCATTTTTTTATTTCTTGGTAAATCTACACCTAACAAACGTGCCATATATTTCCCCTACTATCCTTGTTTCTGCTTATGCTTCGGATTAACTTTACAAATAACCCGTAAAACGCCCTGGCGCTTTACAACTTTGCAGTCTTTACAGATTGGTTTTACTGATGAACGTACTTTCATAATTATTAACCCTTACTTCTAAAGATGATTCGACCTTTATCAAGGTCATATTTACTAATCTCAATCACTACCTTGTCACCAGGAAGGATCTTGATAAAATTCATTCTCATCTTCCCACTGATATGTGCTAGTACCACATGACCATTTGGAAGCTTAACTCTAAACCGTGTATTAGGTAGAAGTTCAAGAACTTCCCCTTCCACTTCAATTGTGTCAATTGACTCAGCCATGCCCTTCCTAAAAAGTAAGTGACCTTATATAAAAATAAAAACTATAAGACAATAAATTTAATTCCAAAACGTCACACTTTTGACGTAATTATTTTATAAATCTCATCTACTTTCGCTTCAGCATCAACCTTTATTAAACGACCCAGCCCCTCATAGTAGCTTAAAACAGGACTTACAGTTTCCGAGAATACCTTGAGGCGATTAGTTATGACCTCTTCCTTGTCATCAGGTCTCTGAGTAAGATCAGTTCCACCACATATATCGCATATGCCCATTATCTTAGGCTTCTTAGAAATGAGATTATATATAGCACCGCAATTCTTACAAGTCCTGCGATTCGTTAGTCTTTCAACCAACATATCAGAATTAATTTCGAAGTATACAGCAACAGACGAAGAACCTGTAAGCACGTCTCTGTCAAGTGTTTGTGCCTGAGTCAGATTTCTTGGATAGCCATCAAAAATATACTGGTGCTGCAAAAGATCTATGTTGGCCTGTAGGAGCTTTATTACATGCTCATCAGAAACCAACTGCCCAGAATCCATGACCTTCTTTACCTCTAAACCCAAGACAGAAAATTTTGCAATTTCATTACGAAGCAGATCACCTGTAGAGACATGCCTGAAGCCTCTGTCAGCAACAAACCTGGATGCTTGAGTACCCTTGCCGGATCCGGGAGCTCCAATAAAAATAAGGTGAGATTTCATCAAAACCTTTTTACCCCAGAATACTTCCCCTTAACTTTATAGGCTGTATCAAGGCGTTGAGAAATCAAAAAACCCTCCGCTTGAGCCATAGTGTCAATTGCAACTCCTACCAAAATTAAGAGTGAGGTTCCGCCGAAATAAAATGGAACTTTTGCGTAATTAAACAATATTGCTGGCATCAGACAAATAGCGGCTACATATACTGCGCCCACCAATGTGAGTCTACTAATCACCTGATTAAGAAAAATTGCAGTTTGCTCGCCAGGTCTGATGCCTGGAATAAAGCCCCCATTCTTTTTGAGTGATTCAGATACGTCATCAGTTTTGAACTGAATTGTTGAATAGAAGTAAGCAAAAAAAACAATCAGAGCAATGAAAACACAATTATAGAGCATCTTGCCTGGGTAAAATAGCTGCTCAATATTCGAAAAATACAACTTGGCAGGGCTATTTTGAGGCACAAATTGCGAAATCGTTGTTGGAAATCCAAGCAGCGCGCTGGCAAAAATCGGAGGCATTACTCCAGATATATTAACTTTAATTGGCAGGTGAGACGACTGACCGCCAAAAACCCTGTTGTTTACAACTCTTTTAGCGTACTGGACAGGTACTTTTCTAAAAGCTCTTTCTACGAAAATGATGAACCAGAAAGATACTAGCATAATTGCAACTACGATCAGGAGATTGGGGATACTCATTTCACCATTTTGCAAGAGATTAAATGTATCTCTCATTCCACCAGGTATTCCTGCAGCAATGCCTGCAAAAATAACAAGGGATATACCATTGCCTATGCCTCTCTCAGTAATTTGCTCACCTAGCCACATAACGAACATGGTTCCAGCTGTTAAACTAATAACCGTTAAGAGACGAAAACTGATTCCCGGATCTATAACAACTGGTAGACCATTGGGTGACTTTATGTTTTCAAGTCCAACCGCTAAACCGTACCCCTGGAAAAAACATAATAAAACCGTAGCGTAGCGTGTATATTGAGATATCTTTTTATGGCCGTCAGGCTCCTTCTGTAATTCCCCTAAGGCTGGTATCGAGTATGACAGAAGAGAAAAAATAATTGACGAGGTAATATAGGGCATTATACCTAACGCAAGCACTGAAAAACGCTCAAGAGCTCCTCCAGAGAATGTGTTAAAAACACTGAAAAGTGAACCCTTCATACCATCGAAAAATGAAGAGAGAGCAGCTCCATCAACACCCGGTGTAGGAACTTGAGTTGCTACCCTATAGATTCCCAACATGAGGATAGTGAAGAAGACACGCTTTTTTAGCTCTTCGAGCTTAGAGACATTAGATGACATCCTTGTATCCTTATAAATTAAGCATTCTCTACTTTTCCGCCAGCTTTCTTAATCAATTCAAGAGCTTTGGCAGAAAATTTAGCTATGCCATGAAAGGTAAGAGCTTTATTGAAGTCCCCCTTGGCGAGGATCTTTATTGGCAAAGATTTATTGATGCCACTTAAGAAACCCTTCTCGATCAAAGTTTCCCGTGTAACTGGCTCTGCAGAGAACTTAGCTGATAGCTTTTCGAGATTTAAAATAGCATAGTCAGTTCTGAAAGCGGCATTACTAAATCCAACCTTAGGTAAGCGTCGATAAAGAGGCATTTGACCGCCCTCGAAGCCTATTCTAATTCCGCCACCACTGCGAGCTTTTTGGCCCTTGTGACCTTTGCCTGCTTGTGTTCCTTGTCCTGACCCTTGTCCACGACCAATGCGCTTAATATTTTTATGAGCACCCTTAGGGCTTCTCAATGTTTTCAAAGTTAACATATTTGACCTCTATTATTTAACAATCTCTAGCCATTGAATCATAGACTTAATCATTCCACGAACCGCAGGAGTATTCTCAAGCGTTCTGGAGTTATTAATTTTCCTTAATCCAAGACCTTTAATAGTTGCTTTTTGCTTTTCAGTACACGCTATAGTACTTCTAATCAGTTTAACCGTAATTTGCTTATTCATATAATCACCTTAAGCTTTTGTAGCTTTAGCTTTTGCCCTAACACGAAGACCCTTAGTACTTACCCCTCTCGCCAGTGCAACCTCATCAAGGGAGCGCAGATTCTTGAGAGCTTTAAACGTAGCTTTAACTATATTGTGGGGATTAGAACCACGTACTGATTTAGTAAGAACATTCTTCACTCCAGCTAGCTCGAGGATTGAACGACAAGCACCAGCTGCCTTAATCCCTGTACCTTCCCCGGCTGGCTTAAGAAGAACTTCGCCGGCTCCAAACAAACCGAGTACCTCATGGGGAATAGTACCATTTTCAATTGAAACTTTAATCATACGCTTAGAAGCTTTCATGCCTGCCTTGCGTATAGCGTCAGGAACCTCTTTTGCTTTGCCTAAACCGTAGCCAACTTTTCCGTTCTTGTCGCCTACAACTATAAGCGCAGCAAAGGAGAACCTACGTCCACCCTTAACAACCTTAGCTACTCTGTTTACAGCAACTACTCGCTCCTCTAAGTCGGGGTTTAAACCATCCTGAACTGGCTTCTTCTCCTGACGAGGCCCTCGCTGAGGGCGCTTCCCGCCCTTCCTCTCAGTCTTTGGCTCGTTATCTGTTTCCGTGATCTCAGTAGTATTATCTTCACTCATAAGGTCCCCTAATTAAATTTGAATACCGTTTTCACGTATGGAATCGGCGAGTGCTTTAATAACACCCGTGTACTGTTTTCCACTTCTATCAAAAACGGCTCTAGCGAGATTATTCTTCTTTAGTGATGCAGCTACTACAGCACCTACTTTTTTTGCACCCTCTGCATTTGCATGTTCGGCAGCCTTGGACTTTCCGAACGTCTGAACAGAAAACAAAGTTGTTGATTTCACGTCATCGATCGCCTGAACTCTTAGGTGCTTGTTCGATTTCGTCACACACAATCGGGGAGCCTCAGCAGAACCGACAACTTTCTTTCTAATAGATAATCGCCTCCGGTATTCCTTGGCTTTTGACTCATTCTTGATCTTTGATGTATTTTTTCTCATATCTCACCTATTATTTTTTTGCGCCAGTTTTACCGGCTTTTCTGATGATTTTCTCATCCGTATACTTCAAGCCCTTACCCTTATATGGCTCAGGCTCCCTGAAAGACCTAACTTGTGCAGCAACAAATCCTACTAGCTCCTTGTCGCATCCGTGAAGCTCAATAACATTCTTAGTTACGGTCGCCGTTACGCCCTTAGGGAGCTTATAATCAATTGGATGAGAATAGCCAAGATTGAGGGTAAGGGTCGTTCCGGATACTGCAGCTTTATAACCAACCCCATTGAACTCTAGAGATTTTATAAAGCCTGTTGTCACACCGGTAACCATATTGCCAAGCAAGGTTCTCGACATTCCCCAAATTGCCCGAGCAGTAGTAGACTCGTTAATAGGAGTCACATTTAACAGCTTGTCGGCTTTTTCAATCTTCACATCTTTGTGAAATGTGTATGTAAGATGACCCTTAGGTCCTTTAACATCAACTATAGATCCATTGACTTTAACTTCAACTTTATCAGGAATGCCAATGGGCTTTTTTCCAATACGTGACATAAGATACTCCAATTACCAAACGTTACAAATGATTTCGCCACCAAGCTTTAGTGTAGTTGCTTTGCGTGAAGATACGATTCCCGCAGAGGTTGAAACAACACTTACGCCAAGGCCAGAAAGTACGCGAGGCATATCTCGATAGCTTTTATAAACTCTTAAGCCAGGGGTTGAAACCCTTTTTAAGCCAACCAAAGCCCCATCCTTTAAACTAATCTTTATCACAATCTCAGACGGCGATTTTGCCGCAATTTTAAAGGATTTAATAAAGCCTTCTTCTTTCAAGACACGGCAAATATTTGCCTTAATTTTACTTGCAGGCACGTCCAGCTTTTCCAAGCCAGCCTTGTTTGCATTACGAATTCTAGTTAACATGTCAGCGATAGGGTCTGTCATCATAATGTGTTCCTCTTCCCTTACCAGCTAGCCTTGGTCACACCTGGGATGAGACCATTGTTAGCAAGTTCACGGAATTTATTACGGCTAAGTTTAAAATCACGGTATACGGCGCGTGGCCTTCCTGTAAGCTCACAGCGATTACGTACTCGGTTCACATTTCCGTTACGCGGGATCTTCTGAAGCTTTAAGCGAGCACTCTCTCTCTCGTCTTCACTCAGTTTCAGGTCAATCGCTTTTGACCTTAACAAAGCTGCTTTCGGCGCATACTTTTTAGCCAGCTTTTGTCTTTTTTTATTTTTAACTACAGCACTTAATCTTGCCATGGTTCCCTCTTACTTTTCTCTGAAAGGCATGCCGAACTGCTTTAAAAGTTCGCGACCCTCTTCATTATTTGTTGCTGTTGTTACAAAGCTAATCCCAAGACCACGGATCTTATCAATCTTATCGTAGTCTATTTCAGGAAAGATGATTTGCTCCTTGAGCCCCATTGTATAGTTGCCTTTACCGTCGAAGCCCTTGGGAGAAAGACCACGAAAGTCCTTCACACGTGGCAAAGACAGGTTGATTAAGCGATCAAGAAACTCATACATTTGTTCACCACGCAGGGTAACAAAAGCACCAAGTGCTTGATCTTGCCTAAGCTTAAATGAAGCAATAGACTTCTTAGCTCTCGATACCACGGGTTTCTGCCCGGTAATCGCTGTTAGATCTGTAACAATACTATCAACGACCTTTCCATTAGATACTGCGTCTCGAGTTACGCAGTTTACAATGATTTTTTCAAGCTTCGGGATTTGTTGTACATTCCTATACTTGAATTTATCTTGCATTTTTTTTCTTACCTCTGAATCATACAGAGCTTTCAAACGTGCCATATATGCCTACCTCAGATTACTTGATTTCAAGATTGCTTTTTGCAGCAACTCGACCAGTGTTTTTGCCAGCTTCCTGTTTAACTTTAACTCGAGTTGGCTTACCTGATTTAGGATCCAAAAGAGAAACGTTACTGATATGGATGGCTTTTTCCAGATCAATGATCCCACCTTGTTGATTAGCCTGACTTGGCTTGATGGCTTTTTTCACTACGTTAATACCTTCAACAATAAGACGGTTAGTCTTGAAGTTGATTGACCTGACTTTGCCCTGCTTACCCTTGTCTTTTCCGGCAAGCACTTGGACAGTATCGTTTACTTTCAGCTTTTGCATTTTTCCTCCAACACGCTGATTAGAGCACTTCGTGAGCGAGTGAACAGATTTTAGAAAAACTCTTATTCCTCAATTCTCTCGCGACGGGCCCAAAAATACGTGTACCTACTGGTTCATTATTTGCTGCAATAATGACCACACTGTTTGTATCAAAATTAATATAAGATCCGTCTTCTCGTCTTATCGGATAGACTGTTCGCACTATAACTGCTTTCTTGACATCGCCCTTCTTAACTTTCCCCCCTGAAATAGCTTGCTGAACGGCAACAACAATAACATCTCCCACCTGTGCGCTCATATGCTTGGATCCGCCTAAAACCTTGATACATTGTACTGTTTTGGCACCAGAGTTGTCGGCTACATCAAGAATCGTTTGCTGCTGAATCATATTTTACTCCACTACTTAACGACAGAAACAAGTTCCCATCTCTTTAACTTAGAGTAGGGTTTTGATTCGACAATTGTTACTACATTACCAAGAGACGCATTCTCTAATTCATCATGTACATGGTACTTCTTAGACTTGGTAACAAATTTATTGTATTTAGGATGCATGGTCTTGCGCTCGACCCTAACAATGATTGTTTTTGAAGCTTTATCGCTTACGACTTCACCTGTAAGTGTTCTTTTAAATTGTATGCTCATAATTCACCCGTATTAAATTTTAGCGTTTTTAGCAGTCAACAGTCGGGCTATATCTTTCTTAAGCTCTTTCACTGTGTGGGCTTTTTCAGTAGCCGTTGTGAATTTGTTGAACTTTTTATTAAAAAGCTCTGTCTTAAGAACTGAAACCTTGTCAGCTATCTCTTTTACGCTCAGTTTTGAAATCTCGCTTGTCTGTAACATAACCACTCCTACTAATCCAGTTTATTCCGCAGCTTCAGAGACAACATTAGTTGATTCCAAATCCACTTTTGATACGATCTTTGTTCTAACTGGAAGCTTATATTTTGCGAGGCGAAGAGCAGCGTCTGCCGTAGCTTTATCAACTCCACCGATTTCAAAAAGAATTCTGCCAGGCTTTATTACTGCCACCCACTCTTCAGGTGCACCCTTACCCTTACCCATCCTAACTTCAGCTGGCTTCTTAGTAAGTGATTTATCAGGGAAAATCTTGATCCACATCTGACCTCCCCGTTTAGTTTCGCGAGAAATTGCAATACGGGCGGCTTCGATCTGTCGGTTAGTTATGAATCCACAAGTCGTCGCCTGGAGACCAAACTCACCGAATGTAAGCGTATTTCCAGAGTGTGCAGCACCAGTCATCCGGCCCTTCTGCATTTTTCTGTGTTTTACTCTTTTAGGACTTAACATATAATACCTCTAAGTAATTGAATTATTTGTAAATCTCGCCTTTGTACACCCACACCTTTACCCCAATGATTCCATAGGTAGTTTTAGCTGTGGCAGTGTTGTAATCGATGTCGGCGCGAAGTGTGTGCAGAGGGACTTTCTTTTCGGCATAGCCCTCTGTCCGAGCAATTTCTGCCCCACCAAGACGGCCTGCACACTTGATCTTTATGCCTTTGACGCCAGACCTAAAGGCGGAAGTCATCACTTTTTTCATAGCTCTTCTAAAAGCAACACGCTTTTCTAACTGCTGAGCAATGTTTTCAGCAATAAGCTTAGCTTCAGAGTCCGGGCGTTTTACTTCCGCGATATTGAAAAACAAAGGGCAGTTTGTAATTTTTTTAAGGTCATTACGGATCTTTTCTATCCCGGTACCTTTTTTACCAATCGCAACACCTGGCTTCGCAGAATAGACTGTGACCTTAACCTGGTCGGCAGTGCGTGTAATTTCAGTCTTTGCAATTGCTGCTTGAGCAAGTTCAACATCGATGTAATTTCGAATTGCTAAATCTTGCTGGAATATGACTGCGTAATTATTTTTAACGTACCAATTAGAATGCCAGGTTTTGATGTAACCTAATCTAAAGCCGTATGGATTTACCTTTTGTCCCATTTTAGTCGTTCTCCTGATTAAGCTTCTTTAAGTGAAAGAGTGATGTAGCTTGACTTCTTACTGATCTGATAAGCACGACCCTGAGCACGCGGCATTATACGCTTCAAAGATGGACCTTCATCAACCTTAACCATTTCGATTACAAGATTGTCTAAGTCATACTTCTTAGAGCTTGCAGCTATTGCAAGACCACTGTTTATCAATTTTGTTACAACTATCGCTGTTTCTTTCTTTTCGCAAAAGCGAAGAATCTTTAAAGCCTCTTCTACTTTTTTTCTGCGAATTAAGTTAACTACTTGGCGCACCTTACGAGCAGAGGTGCCAACATTATTGTTTTTTACCGTGATCATAATCTACCTCTTACTTGTCACCAGAAGCTTTTTTATCAGCTGCTGTGTGACCGTTGAAAGTACGAGTCAGTGCGAATTCACCAAACTTGTGCCCAACCATGTTATCAGTAACATAAACTGGAATAAACTTCTTACCGTTGTGAACAGCAAAAGTTAATCCAATAAAATCTGGCACAATCGTAGAACGACGTGACCAAGTCTTTATCACTGTATTTCCTTTAGTATTCTTTTTGGCCTCTGTTGCCTTCTTAAATAGATAGGTATCTACGAAAGGACCTTTTTTAACTGAACGTGCCATTATTTTCCCCTATTACTTTCTTCTCTTAACGATGAACTTGTTGGTTCTCTTGTTCTTCCTAGTCTTATAGCCCCGAGTAGGAAGTCCCCAAGGAGAGACTGGATGTCGACCACCAGAAGTACGACCTTCACCACCACCGTGCGGGTGATCAACAGGGTTCATGACAACGCCACGAACAGAAGGGCGGATACCGCGGTGGCGATTTTTCCCGGCCTTCCCGATATTCTCAAGTTCGTGCTCGATTTTGCCAACTTGCCCTATGGTAGCTCTACAAACTGATGGAACCTTGCGAAGCTCGCCTGAAGGCAATCGTAGAAGTGCGAAGTCCCCCTCCTTGGCCATTAGCTGGGCATAAGATCCTGCAGAGCGCGCAAGCTGACCACCTCGTTTAGGATACAGCTCTACGTTGTGAACAAGAGTACCTACAGGTATGTCTTTAAGAAGCTTAGAATTTCCAGCCTTTATGTCAGCGTTATCAGATGAGATGATAACATCTCCAACTTTCATTCCAACTGGGGAAATAATATAAGCTTTTTCCCCATCTGCATAAACAACTAGAGATATGTTACAAGTTCGGTTGGGATCATGCTCTATGGACTTAACAGTAGCTGGAATATCTAGTTTAGAGCGCTTAAAATCTACTAAACGATACTTTTGTTTAGCACCGCCGCCAATGTGGCGTGTAGTAATACGACCCTGAGAGTTACGACCTGCAGTCCTCTTCTTGCTAACAAGAAGAGCTTTATAAGGGGCAACACCCCTCGTCAAGTCACCAGTCACAACTACCATTTCTCTCTGAGATGGTGTGATTGGGCGGAATTTTTTTAAAGTTGCCATACTTTTAACCTTTTACCTTAAATGCCCTTGAAGAATTCAATCTTCTGGCCGTCTTGCAGTTGAACGTAAGCCTTCTTTGAGGAAGCAGACTTCTTATAGCCACGGCCAGCACGCTTGCTCTTACCTGGAAGTATAGAGGTGCGGACGCTAACGACCTTTACATCAAAGAACCTTTCAACTGCGCTCTTAATTTGGTTTTTGTTTGCCTTCGTATTAACAACGAATGCGTATCTATTGAAAGCTTCGGTCTCTTTCGAGGTCTTCTCAGTCAATAGTGGTTTAACTAATACATTTTCTAAACCTAACATCTTATACCAGCCTGCTAAGGAGTTTTTCGAAAGCTGCCTTCTCGATTACCAAGTTTTCGAACTTCACTGCTTCGTATACACTGAATCCATCAACTGGGGCGCATTTTGCTTTCTCGAGGTTACTAACTGCGCGAGATACATTTTTATTATCTTCAGCTGTTATAACGAGTGCAGGAAGAAGATTTCTTTCTGAAAGAATCTTAAACATGTCCTTCGTTTTACCAGAAGATTCTAGCTTCTCTACGATATGAAGTTTTCCAGCTTGGTGCTTGTCTGCTAACACAGACGAAATAGCTACAAGCATCATCTTCTTGTTTATCTTCTGCTCGTAAGATCGCGGCTGTGGACCAAAAACAGTACCACCACCTGGCATAAGCGGAGATCGGGTTGAGCCCTGACGAGCATTTCCCGTTCCTTTTTGCTTAAACGGCTTCTTACCGCCGCCAGAAACCATTGCCTTTGTCTTGGTAGCTACTGTCCCTTGTCTTCGGCCTGCAAGAGTAGCCTTGACGACTTGATGGACAACAGTGCCGTTGATTTTCTCGACTGACAAATCAACGGTTGCCTTAATCGATCCGCTCTTTTCAAACTTTGTATTTAATACTGATACTTCAGTCATAACTTATTTCCCCCTTACTTCTTAATGGCTTTCGTAACTCGTACGAAACCATTTTTAGAGCCAGGGATTGAGCCTTTGAGGAGCATATAGCCCGCTTCAATATTAACTTCAACCACTTGGATATTTTGAACCGTTGATGTTTCAACGCCCAGATGACCTGGCATCTTCTTTTCAGCAAACACACGTGCCGGTGTTGCACGGCAACCTATTGAACCCGGACGCCGATGGAAATGAGATCCGTGAGCAGCTGGACCGCCCTGGAAGTTCCAGCGCTTCATAACCCCAGCAAACCCCTTCCCCTTTGATTCTCCTGTTACATCAACGTATGTACTTACAGGGAATTGCTCCAATGAAGCTTCTTTTCCAAGAGCATCTGTTGATACTTCATCTAATTTAATCTCAGAAAGTTCGGATAGATGTTTTTCGATGCTTGCTTTCTTCAGGTGACCTTTCACGGGTGAAGTTGCAAGTGAGGCACGCTTCTCATGATAGGCTATTTGGTAAGCGGTGTAGCCATCTTTCTCAGTTGTTTTAACTTGTGAAATTACATTCGGAATTAGTTTGACTACTGTGACTGGAACGTGATTTCCGTTCTGGTCAAAGATTCTGGTCATGCCAGCTTTAATTCCGTAAAAAGCAGGCAGACTGACTTTTGAGTCTGACATTCGCCCTCCACAGCATCACCCTCTCACAGGGATGCATTCATGGTTAATAAAAAAAACTATAAAAAAATAAAAAGCTTTGAAGCTTTATATTAGTATTTGATCTCTACGTCAACACCAGCTGAAAGGTCCAGCTTCATAAGTGAATCTACTGTTTGCTGAGTAGGCTCAACTATGTCAATGAGACGCTTGTGTGTGCGCATTTCAAACTGCTCACGTGACTTCTTATCAATGTGAGGTGATCGAAGCACTGTATATCGATTGATCTCAGTAGGAAGAGGAATTGGACCAGCTACTCGAGCTCCCGTATTTTTTGCAGTTTGTACAATCTCCTGGACTGATGCGTCAAGAATGTTGTAGTCGTAGGCCCGAAGCTTGATGCGAAGTTTATTCGTCTTCATTAGATCTCCAAAAAAATTTTCTCGTCAAAATAGAAAAAGATAAGGCTTTTGTAAAGCCCCATCCGTTATATTTTTGACGTTTTAAGTAATAATATCAGAAACAGTGCCGGCACCGATTGTACGGCCACCTTCACGAATAGCAAAGCGAAGACCTTTCTCCATAGCAATTGGCGCTATAAGCTCCACACCGAATGAAGTATTGTCTCCAGG
>JAIYDC010000022.1 GCA_027487685.1 Pseudomonadota bacterium
GTAGGGATTAAGCCTTCCGTTGAAGTCACGGCGGGAAGAGAACCAGCGGGCACTTACGTTCAACTCGAGAGTCTCGTGTGGAAAAATTGAAAGTCCACCTTGAAGAATATTGTAGGGCCGACGCAAGACCACGGTCTGTGCATCTTTAAACTGTTGGTGAGTAAAGCTCGATGAGAACTCGACCACCCTGGCCCGAAACTTTCCAGAAACCTCCACCCCTTCTGCAATAAAGCGCTGCTGGTTAAAGTAGCCCTGACCGAAAACAAAAGTGAAGAGGTTCGTCAGGCGATTCTGGAACGCTGTCACTCCGAGGTCGAGGTCGTCCGTCGATCTTTTCCAAGAAGCTTCGAGGGAATGGTTTGTCTCTGGGCGCAGCTCTGGGTTTCCAATCGGCTGGCCTCCGAGCGTTGGGGCGTAAAGTTGATAGACCGAGGGTGCTTTATAACCCTGGGAGTACTGAACGGAAAAGCCATCCCAGCCTATCCCTGCCGCTCCCGTTCTGAAGGTCCCATAGCGGCTATGGCGCTCGAGTCTTGCTCCAGAATGAAACCGGAATTTCCCACGCCGGTAAGAACTTTGAAGAAAGCCCGAATGCAGGTCAAACGAACGATCCAGACCCCGGGCGAGAGCGCTTTCATGCTCAGTGGCCAACCCCGTCAGGATTCCCCAGGGGCCGGTTTCAAGTCGATGCACAAGCTCCTGCTGAAGGAGCTCTCCGCTGAAGACCTCCTCTCCATAAGAAAGGCTATTGTTGCGCCGCTGGTGGCGACTTAAACCATTCCTTAGGGAGAGCGCCTGGTCATCGCTTAAGGCAAGGTTTGTTTTCTGCTGGAGCACATACTGGTCATTCTGGGAGTAGTCATGGGAATTATCGTCACTAAAGCCATCCTGTTCGGCCTTACCATGAAGATAGGTTGCCAACAGCTCCGTCTGAATTTTATCATGCCAGCGGTGCTCTGACGAAGTCGTGAGCTGGGTAATATCAGTTGCGTCTCGCTCGTGAGCGTCGTGCCGCTTTTTATTCAGACGAGAAATGCCATCGCTATGAAACTGAGTTGCTGTCAGCGTCCCGTTGGCCTTTGGCGTCGCCCAGTCTTTGGTAAGACTTGAACCCAAAGTGGCAAAACTGCCAGCGTTCACCGAGAGTCTGGTCTCTGGCGCATTCTCTCCACGTCTTGTCCTGAGTTCAATCATTCCTCCTAAAGCATCAGATCCGAAGAGCACCGCTTGGGGCCCTTTGTGGATAACGACCTCTCGCAGAAAAGGTGCGGTGACAAAGGCAGCGTCGAACTGTCGGTCAGTGTTAGAAGTGTCGTTGATTTTTAGCCCATCTAGAGTGAATGAAACATGGCGACTCTCTGTCCCACGCAGAAAGAAAGAGACACGGCCACCAGGCCCACCATTCTGATTAGCGACTAGCCCCGGTACTTTCTCAAGCTCAGGGGAGAGAAGCCCAATCGGCTGATGCTCGAGCTGAACCGGAGTGACCGTTTCCGAAGATGTGAAGGTGAAGCGCGCGACATCCTTCTCAGCTTCGACATTGATCGAATCGAGCTCAGTCGCAGCACCAATGACTAACGGTACCAGGAGCAGAAAAATAGCAACAGACAAAGACTCCTCCTCGGGATGGTCTTCTTCACGGGTGCCAGGTCTGACTTTACAGTTGCGGGACAGTGCCGGAGTTTCGCCGGTCTTCCGGGGTGCGTTGTGAAGTGGCGCTTAGATTACGCCACAGGCCACTCAATTTAAAGGGCAAAAAAAAGGGCCCCCATGGGACCCTTGAAAAAGTCCGATTACGCGGACTTCTCATCGAGCTGTTTATAATAAGAATCTTCTTCGTCTTTAATTGATTCCTCGATTTGCCGGTACTTAGGCGTCTCGAGGGGATGTGAATGCATTTTATTACGCATCAGTTCTTTCTGCTTCTCAAACTGGCGTTCCATCTTATCGACGACCAGGTCGAGGGACTTGTACAAATTGTCAGATGTGGCCTTGGCAAAGAACTCAACCTTTGGCCCATGGACCTTGATTTCCGCCCAATGCTTATCGTTTTCAACCCAGCAGAACCACTGAACCGTCGTGTTCCCCTGGAAGTACTTCTCAAATTTCTCGGATTTCTCTTTAATGCGCTCATCAAGAGCGGGTGTGTGTTCAAGGTGCTTAAAAGAAATTTTCAATTTCATAATTTACGTGCCTCTAAAAAGTAATTTGGTTCGCACACTATTATTCTGAAAGCTAATTAACTCATCCGCCACCTCCTCTATTTTTTTCGCTTTGAGGATGGGGCAATTCCCATCATCTCGCGGTATTTGGCCACGGTTCGCCGGGCCACCACAATGTCACGAGTGCTTAAAAGCTCCGAGATCTTCTGATCGGAGAGCGGTCTTTTCGGATCTTCGTGTCCGACCATCTCTTTGATCTTGAGCTTCAGACTCTCGCTGGCGATGTCGATACCGCCATTCTTTCCGCCGATGCCGGCGTTGAAGAAGTACTTTAGTTCAAAGGTTCCGATCGGCGTGTGCATGAACTTATTTGTCGTAACTCGGGATACGGTCGACTCGTGCATACCAATCTCATTGGCGATGTCCTTAAGGATCATAGGCCTAA
>JAIYDC010000127.1 GCA_027487685.1 Pseudomonadota bacterium
ATTCACGTCAACCTGTAGCATGGTCTATCTCCTTGAAAATTAGTTGTAGCAAACCAATTCTATGGAGAGGGCCGTGCTTAGGCCAAATCAGAATTTACACAAGATTTCTTACACCACCTCTTTGCCGATGATCCCGCCGGAAAGTTCCATGATAACTTCCAGGACCCGGTATCATTTCTTGAAAATGGAGGAATCCGCGGGAAGCAGCTTCGCTTTCTTACCAACGGTACTTTTAAAATTCATCCGGCGCTATTTAAAGTCACGAAGATCAAAAAGACGTTCATCTCGGAAGGCTCGATCGGTGTCATCACTGCGACTGACGGAGTAGCTCTTCCGGCAGGCCAGCTGCTAGGCCGCTCGATTGATGGGCACGACAATTTCCAAAATGCGGATGTTTTTTTTCAGCAGGGTGGTCAAAAAGGACCACAGATCGACTTCCTTCGACCTGGTACTTACAACATCAATACGGAGATCTTTGTCGTTGAAATCAAGCCCGCAGTCGCGATCGGAGAAAATGAGATCGGCATCGTTGAATCTAGAGACGGTGAATCGATGAAGAGAAACGAAGTTGTCGTTGCCACTCCCGAGGGCCATAATAATTTCCAAAATGGCCAGAAATTTCTTGATGGTAAAGGCAAACGTGGCCCCCAAGAAACTGTACTAACGCCGGGTACGTATTATATAAATCCGTATCTATTTTCAGTTTCAAAAAGAAGCCAGACCGTCGTCGCTCAGGGACAGGTGGCCGTTCTCATTTCAAACGTCGGGAAAGATCCAGCGGAGTTTGCTGGAGACAAACACGCTGAAGCATCAAATCCACGCCACGTTGTCCCTACTGGCTACCGTGGGATCCAGCGTGATGTTCTCGGGCCCGGTGCCTACAACATTAATCCTCTTGCCTACGCAGTCATCATCATCCCGACTACGACACGCTCAGTTGACTGGAGTGGTGATGGCGATGGCGAAAGAGAGACAGCGGCAAATGAAAAACTCAACGTTAAAATGGGCAGCAACAAAATCACTCCCCCATCAGATAAATTCGATCCGTTTCAAGTTGTTTCACATGACGGATTTCCGATGCAGGTTGAAGTCCGCTGTCAGTACCGAATTTTACCGGAGAACGCACCCTATGTCGTTCAGAAACTCGGTTCCATCAAAGAACTCGAGGCAAACGTCATCCATCCACAGATTGACGGAATATTCCGTGCTCAAGTTTCCAGATCACCTGCCATTTCTTACCAGCAAAATAGAGCGGAAGAGCAAAAAGCAGCGGAAGAAGCTGTGAAAGCTGACCTTAACAATTACAAGGTAGAAGTAGTCTCGGTCATGATCACAAACATCCATCTTCCGGAGCAGCTTATGAAGACGACTCAGCAAAAGAATCTTGCTGAACAGGAAAAATCAATGTTCGACGCCAAGAAAGATGCAGAACAAAGACGTATTGAATTCGAAAAGACAAAAGCAGAAGCAGATGCACAGCTCTCGATCATCACAGCTGAAACCGGAATCAAGGTTGCTCAGCACGAAGCCCGCCAAATGGAAGAACGTGCCCGTGGAGATGCCGCCAGAGTGAAAATGTCTGCGGAAGCCGAGGCGCTGAAAACAAAACAGATCGGTGATGCTGAAGCTTCTGTTGTCCTAGCCAAAGGAGAGGCCATTGCTAAAGCGTATCGCGAACAGGTTGCTGCACTTACCGCCGAAGGTGTAACGGCAGTTGAAGTAACAAAACAGATTGCCAACGCCGGGCTCAAAATCACTCCGGACGTCCTGGTTCAAGGGAACCAGGGTGAAGGAAGCAGTGGTCTGGTCAATCTTCTTTTGGCAAAAATGCTGAAGCCAGAGCAGGAGAAACTGAATCATCCAAAATCAATTCTATAGCCCAGGGGGCCATGTACAAAATTACTGGCCCTCGAACTCACTTTTTAAAATCCCCATCACAATTTTGTCTGAAATTTCATCGTATCTACAGAAGGCTTCGCGCATTCGTCCTTCATGAACAAAGCCTGCTTTCTCATAAGCTCGAATAGCTCCCGGATTACGACTTGAGGCCGTAAGGAAGATCCTATGCAGCTTCAAGTTTCGAAATCCTATCTTCACGATCTCTTTCGTAACAGAAGTTGCTATCCCTTTTCCCCAGTATGATTTATCACCAATCAAAATAAAGTACTCTCCATTGCTGTCGACTTCATTGAGAGAAGAAATACCTGCATATCCGACCAATATTTTGGATATCGGATCAACTAATCCTAATTGAAATGTTTTTGAATCGAAAAGTGTCCCATGAAACCATTCGACGATTTGTGCCTCATGAGAAATTCTGTGAAACTTAGTCATTGAATAACGGATGACTTCCCTATCTAGGATCCATTCCTTGAAAGAGTTAACATCGGAAGGCTTCAGAGCTCTGAATGAAACAGGTATGTTATGATCAATCGGTTCACAGAGATAACTTTTTACAATCTCTAAAATCTCGATAGATACTTTCTCTTTCCCCTGGCGTTCTAGCTGATAATTCTTTCCCAGTAAGCTTAAATGCCCTTCTTTGGCATTGAATCGGAACTCGCCTTCAACGAAAATCCTGAATTCATCTCTTTCACGTTCACCCATTAATTTAAAATCTAATTCTAAAACTAAACCTGATTTTGGGGACAAAACGAGCCATTTGTAGATACTCGAAGGAGAAGCGCTTTCTGAATGATCAGTTCTTTGAATTTCCAGCAAGGAGATATCAGTTGAAGTAAAATAATGAAGACACTTAATAAGTGGCATGATCAATCCAGATTCCTTCGCGTGACTTTTAGTAAATCTATCGCTTCGGATTATACCAATATCCTAACTCATCCCTTGTGAGTTTATGACCCATAAAGACCCTTAACAACTTAACGGCCAGTGGTCCCACGGCTGCAATCGACGTGTCTTTACGATCTATGGTAGT
The DNA here is from genome assembly GCA_027487685.1 of Pseudomonadota bacterium. Lineage (GTDB taxonomy): Bacteria > Bdellovibrionota > Bacteriovoracia > Bacteriovoracales > Bacteriovoracaceae > Peredibacter. The sequence continues at coordinate 2,936 of JAIYDC010000127.1, forward strand.
GATCTCAACATCTTTCAATAATCCAAACTTTTTACCTTGCGATATAGCTCTCTTCTTCATTGCTATTGCAAAAGTTGAGTCCTCGGCCACCAACTTCGTCTCGTCAAATCCACCTATCCCAAGGGCGTCATCTTTCAAAAAGAAAAATACCGCGCCCCGAATGCCACCAACGTGCTCAACAAAAAATTGAATAAAAACAACCAAAATGCGCGTTAACATCTTGTCAGTCACAAGACGAAGTCCTAGACCACCACCAATATATTGGCCCTGGGACATAAACTTTTGGATCCTTATAATGGCGTCAACCGGTGTGCCACAATCCGCATCAATTGATACTATAAGGTTATACTTTGCCTCTCGGATCCCGGCATTGCGAACGGAAGAAATACTCCGAACATCGTGGGTAATGACCCGCGCCCCATGTGCCCTTGCGACGTCTGCGGTCCTATCAGTTGAGAGATTATTTATAACTATGATTTCGCTCGGCAGCTCTGTGTTAGCGAGTGCCTCTCGCATAGTATTTAGTGTATGAGGCAAATATTGTTCTTCATTGTAGGCAGGTATAATGACAGAAACACCGTTTAAATTCATATTCTTCTATTCGAGGGTTGGGAGGTGAGCAAAATAAAAAGGGGGCCTCACGCCCCCTAGTCCGGATTAAAGCTTAATCCGAAATCCCTTATCTTTCTTCTTTTTCTTTTCTTTCTTAGGGACAGGAGCAGAAGTCGTTGCTACCTTCGCAACTTTTACTTCTTCAAGATACTTTTCCTGAAGCTCGATCTCCATCTTCATCGCGTTCATAAAGTCTTTCTTCGCGTTGATGTCTTGCTCAGTTGCTTTCAATTTCGCAGTCTTGGTTGCTTCTGGAAGACCATTGACCATGGCCTCTCTCTCTGTTCCAAGTGCCTCTTTGACTGTCTCTAGATAAGAATCAAGGCAATAGCGACGATCGAGAGCTTTCGTCTTTTTGAGACACTCTTGCGGATTTGTATTTGCGAACATCGAAAATGACATAACAAGGATACCTGCTGCGAGAACAAACTTCATAGAATCTCCTGGATTTTGATTAAGTGAATGATAGAAAAATCATGACAAGAGGGGAAGTCTTGTAAGGGAATGTATGAGGTGAATCCCCCTGAATTTTAGCTCCAATATAACGCTTTGATTTAAGTATTGCTTTATGAGAGTGGCAATGCGCATTATCTGCAATCGCCCATTATTTATTGGGTACGCATATAAACTTAACATACTGAAAAATATAAAAAATGGTCTCATAGTACCAGTTGATAAAGAAAAACCTTTAAATACTTAAGGGTCTGAGCTCTCCTTCAATCGCCTGCTCACCGACATGAATCGAGATGTGCCCATCGTCAAAAAGCATGGACCAGCGATTGTCCCGCTTAAGAAAATGGCCGAGTTCTTCCAGGAAGGTTGGCCTGAGAGCGAAAAATTCGATCTCATTCAAGCGATGAACCTTTTCGGCGCGCAGATCATTCATCAGATTCTCGGGGTTCTTGTAAGTGTAAACTTTCACCGATTGGGCTACCTTTGTAGCCTTATGAAGCTTCTTCGCACTAGGGCTCCCGATTTCAATCAGCAAGCGATGCCCGCCCTGAAGATCAGGAACACTTATCGCCGCCGCATCTGGATCATGGAGGCCGGTAGGAGCAAAAATCAAATCCTCGGTATAATTTAAGGCAAACGCCAGGATGCGAGTAAGCAGATATGGGAGTGCTTCAGAGGGATGCTGGGCCACTCTAAAATCCAGGGCTTGATAGACTGAACGTGGAATGTCCGAGAGCTCAATTTGAAATCGATAAATGGTCGTCGTTTTACTCATGGAGAAACTATCCCACAAGCGCTCTCGGTCAACCAATACTATCTGAATTTTTCCACCCAGATCGTCCTATGTAAATGTAGATAGTAATTCCTTACTTCTCTCCAATTGTTATCAAGGTAGATTTTACCAATTTTTGTGCTAAAATTAACACATGATCGCCTCTCCACAGTTCGTCTTCTTCCCTGGAATGTTTCATCCCTTCATCCGAACCTTTCTGGGATACTACTTCTACGACCAATTTAAATTTCTAGACCACCAAAAGCTAAAATCCCATCTCGTTAGTTTTAATCCCGAGGGGACACTCAGGGCGAACGCGCTTCACATTAAGCACGAGCTCCTTGATAGATCGGAAATCGTTGCTGTTTGCCATAGCAAAGGCGGACTCGATCTCCTCCACGCCCTTATTATTCACCCGGAATTACGACCTAAATTTAAATCTATCATTTTCGTGCAGTGCCCTTTTTATGGAACTCCACTTGCAGATCTTGCTACCTGGAATAATTTCACAAAGACGCTGATGCAATTTTTCTTCTTCCTCGGTCTGTCTGACGACATCTCAACTCTCTTAGAGCTCCGTCAGGACAGACGTAGGAACTACATGGCCACCCACAAGGACGATATCGCTGACCTCGTCCGACTTATCCCTATGAAATGCTACGCTAGTGTGAAGCATCCGCGAGCGGGGCAATTTGATTCGCTCTTGCGCATTCCCAGAGACGTCATGCTCTACGGATTTAAGCAACCAAACGATGGCATGATCCCTAGAGACAGTGCTTTTATTCCTGATGTTGAGTCCATTACTTTAGAAGACGTTGACCACTTATCATGTGTGATCAATTTCACTACCCAGTCAGTCAACCGAGCGGATTTCAGTTCAAAAGTTTTTACTGAGCACCTAGCAAACCTCAAATAGTATGGCCATGATCAATCTCTATTTCCCCAGCATTGAAGTGGTCCACTTCTGAAGAACTTGTTCCGCTAAGATCGGATCCCGCGACAATCTGGGATGAAATTGAATACCGAGTGATTGGCGCTTACCCACCTTCACCGTCATCGCACCAAATGGTTGATATGAAATCACAGGTGGCAAACCCACCCAGTCAATCGAATGAGGCTTTCCCTCCTCGAGCTCCCAATGACCCAAATTCGTGAAAACACCCGTTCGGATTTGAAGGTAGCGGTTTAACTTGATGAGTAACTTCCAAATTTTTGCCCCAGTAAATCTCCCGAGGGACATCGCGCTCCTTCCGGCATATCCATCACCCCGCTTAAGCCTCTTCTTCATCAATCTCTCAAGTGCTAGTATCGAGGTCTCTCTATCGAGAACAGCATCAAAAAAGCCAGTATAGTTTCCCTCGCCGTCTTTCTCCTCACCACTTCTCAGGCTCACCGGAATGAACCAAGTACGCTTCGAACGGGTAACCTTATGATAGGAATCCAATGCTTGATTCAAAAAGAAGAGATAGTAGGCATTCTTTCCGACCCCGGCGGCCTTCGCTCGGTTTCCTATCTCCTCCGTTTCAGCTTCCGAGAGAATAAGATAAGATCGCGCAGTGGGCTTTTCAGGAGTTCCAGGACTCCAGTTCGTTTTCAAGATCCATTCTTCCGAGAAAAGAGGAAGTCTAAAGAGGTAGCGAAGAAATGCAAAAAAAATGATTATGTGATGCGGATCTCTCCTTATGGGCACTTTCGGAATGATAAGTGGAAGATCCCTTCGCTTACTTAAGAGCTCCAGCATACTTCCGATGCCATCTACGCTTCCATGAAAGAACTCATGCTCAGTAGATTCCCCTCCCTGGCGAATTTCAAAAATAGAGATGAAGGGGTATTCGCCTTGCTCATGGACTGTCTCGAACCAATATCTGATTGCTTGTTGCTCCGTCAAAATCAACTAGTATGCTCCGGTATTAATTCTCCACATATCTATTCCCATGCTTTTATAATTTAATTGAGGAATGGACTTTTTGAAAGATGGTAAAAACCGGGGATTCCCGCTCTTAGTCTTTGCCTGGCGCTTAGTCATTCGAGCGAAGTCACGTAATGCGTTTATCATCCTCACGATTGGTCTCATGGGGGTTTTCTCGGTCCTTACTTCGGCGGTGTTTGAAGGAAAAAACGCAGGGCTCTCACAGGCCATCGTCAATACTCACGTAGGAAACTATCAACTTCGCACGAGAGCGTTCCACGAAGGAACAAACCCATTTCACGTGGAAAGCCTGGGCCCTTCATTAAAAAAGCAATTAGAAAATTATGATTACTCCCCAGAACTCATCCTTGAGACATCGGTCCTCCATCCGAACGGTGTCACGGCCTTAAAGCTCATAGGCATCGATCACGCTCGTCATGAAAGAGTCTTCCCACTAAAGATACCCCCGCTACGTAATTTAGAAATAGTGATTGGAAAAAAATTCTCAGAGAGACTCAATCTGGCGGTCGGAGACTCTTTTACGGTGACTTACCAGGATCGAAGCCGGGCGATCCTAACGGAGGCTTTCACTGTAAACGGAATTTTCCGTGGCTTTGGGCCGGCATTTGAGGAGGACTTTGCCTTTGTCTCAAAGGATTTTCTTCAGACCTTAATGGGGGTCTCGGAGATCGATCCTTTCCACCGCATCGTGATAAAAACACAAGTTCAGGTCCACCCTTTTCCTCCAGCGCTCAAGAGCGAGAATTTTACATTCGTGGATTGGCGGGATCTCCACCCAGAGCTCTCCGTGCTGATGAGCTTTAATGATGGCCTGATGAATTTTCTTCTCATTTGTATGTACCTCGTTGCCTTCGTTTCTATCGCTACTCCTGTCAACATCCTCTGGGATGAGCGCGGACCTGAGTTGAAGACTCTTTTCACTATCGGAGGTACCAGAAAGGTACTTTTGAAAATCGGTCTTTCAGAGGCGATGATTGTGACTATATTTTCACTTCTTTTTACGTTCACACTTTTCTATCCCCTCTTCTCGCTAGCAGAGCATTTTGGGATCGACTTTACGTACCTTGGGGAAGGAAAGATGATTAAGGACGGGATTGAGCTTTCTCCAATCGTTTACCCCGTTCTGACTTTTAAGCATGTTTTGGCAGTTGCCTCCTTTAATATTTTGGTTATTTTTGGCGCCCACTTTTTGTGCTTGAGAAAAAAGATAAGGAGTCTCGGTGCTGAGATCTGAGTATTTTTTCCTAATCAAGATGGCATTGAGAAATCTCTCCCGTCGAAAGGGCCGTACTATCATCCTCGTAACAGGGCTTGCACTCGCCAATGCACTCACCATCTGGATCCTTACATTCCGCCATAACGCTCGGGAAGTTCTGACTGATCGAATTTTGGGACTTAAGATCGGTCGCGAGCAATGGACAGCACCGGGATTTTATAACTTTGAGAAAAAAATAATAAACGCCCATCAAACTTTTTCGGTAAAGAGCGTACTTCCGAACGTCCCACAGAATGTCCCCCACGTCTGGAGACTATTTTCGGTTATGCTCATAGCAAGTGATGAGAATGCCATTCCAATTACGCTCAACGGATATGACCTCGCCAGCGAGTTAAAGAACTCCGGCTTAGGAACCATCCTTCCTGGCCAACAGGCGATGCCCCCTCGCTCTATCATTGTGGGTAAAGGGATGGCGCAAAAGCTAAACGCGAAACCGGGTGATGAAGTCGGCGTAATCGGTCAGGCCGCCGACGGGTCGGTGGCCAACGATTCTTTCACCGTAGCGAAGATCGTAGACCTGGGGGGAGGATCTTTTGAAGAAGGCTTCGCCCTCATTGATCGAAGAGAAATGCAGGACCTTCTGGTACTCCCCCATGACAGGGCACATGTGCTTGTGAATTTTTCACAGGAGGACATATCCCCGGGTTTGATGAAACTAGATCAAAAGCTCGAGCGTATCCTCTGGAGTACATTCCTCCCGGACGTCGCGACGAGTTCTAACTTCATGGACAATTTTTCACGCTTTTACGCTCTTTTCTTTGCTATCGTTACGTCCATCGCCATGGGGAATACATTGGCACTCTCTTTCCTCGAAAGGCAGAAAGAGTATCGAACCCTCGCGGTCATCGGAGCGCCCTATGCTTGGATCCGAAAAAGTATGCGCCTCGAAACGACTCTTCTCGCGTTGGCCGCCCTCGTTTTGGGAAACTTCCTCGTAACACTCGCCATCACCTTATTTAGCCTTTACCCTGTGAATATTAGTCTCCTGACCGGTGGCAAACCCATGCAGATGGGAGGAGTCGTTCTCGATATGTACGTTCATGCAAAAATTCTGCTCTGGCCCTACCTTCTTTGCAATGGAGGCTTCGTGATAACGATGGCGCTTGCTTCTCTCTACCCAACACGGACCGTGCTTAGAAAATGTGAGATCGCTTGAAGCGGCACCAACTCTTTGAGATTCAAGATTTTCCTTGGTGCCCGCAGGTAGTTCGAGACGGAGTGACAGAGCTCTTATATCTGAATCTAAAAATTCTTCGGATCTATCATCCTATCCTTCCCAAGCTTAGGGCCTTGATAGAAATGTCCGGCGGGCAATGGGTAGACCTTTGTGCCGGATCTGGTGGCGGGAGTCTCCTTCTCTTGGAGGAAATTTCAACGAGAGTGACATCCTTAACGCTTACCGATCTCTATCCCCCTGCAGTTAAAAAAGAGCTCCCGAGTGGTGTTTCATATCATTCTACTCCCGTTGATGCCCGCCATGTCCCGCAAGATCTCCTCGGGACGCGGACTCTCTTTACCTCATTTCATCATCTTCCGGACGAGGTAGCGTCTGATGTTCTCAAAGATGCTTTCAACAACAGATGTCCCATCGGAGTGTTCGAGTTTACCGAGAGGAGACTCTTTAACGTCCTTCTCGTATTACCGTCACTTCTGACGAGTTTCTTTCTAGTCCCCTTCATTCGACCACTTGATCTTCGGCGACTTTTTCTAACCTACCTCGTTCCAGTTATCCCGCTGGTCACTATGATTGATATAGTAATGACCTGCTTTCGTACCCGGAATACAGCCGAACTAACGGCCCTCATCGCTGACTTCAAGGCGCCGGACTATAAATGGGAAGTGGGTCAGGTGAGAACGGCCTTCGGCTTCAAGATCACCTATCTCGTAGGCCATAAACTCTAGCTAGCGCTCGATCTTGTTACTTTTGACAAGGTCGTCGTGAAGAATCCAGGCCTGAAGGCTTACCGGAATGAGCTTACAGAGTATGTGTGCCGTGAACCAGTTCAGAGGGCCGGCC
>JAIYDC010000016.1 GCA_027487685.1 Pseudomonadota bacterium
GGCGGCCGTGTTTTTAAGAAAGTCTTTGAGGTCTCGAAAAAATTTCATCATGGGCGAAGATCCTTTGTGAGTTCTCTGAGCACCAGAGAGGTGGCGGCGAAAGCAAAAGCACCAGTGACAAAGCTGGCGGAGCCAAAGCCCTCTTCGCAGTCCATATTCTTTGCAAGGCCGGGAGGTTTGTAGGTGAGGCAGCCGTCGGCGGTGGGGTAGACCGCGCGCTCGTGAGACCAGACGGCCCAGACTCCGAAGTCACCCTCGGTCTCTCCTGGAAAGGAGAAATCCTGCCGCAATTTTTTACGCAGCCGCGCCAAGAGTCGGTCGTTGGCCGACGTGGCCATGTCTGTTACCCTTATCTGCTGGGGATCTATCTTGCCTCCGGCCCCACCCATGACGACGAGAGGCACGCCATTCTTTCGGCAGTAATCGATGAGGTAGCATTTGTTGGTGAAGTCGTCGCAGGCATCAATGACAAAGTCATAGCGCCGCTCAAAAATCTGTTCCAGCGATTTAGGACTAAAAAAACATTGATGGGTTTCGACCACGCACTCCGGCTGAATCTCACTGACTCGGGCACGCATGACATCCACTTTAAACTGGCCCACGGTTCCACTCAGAGCATGGACTTGGCGGTTGATATTGGTGACACAAAGGTCGTCGAGATCCACTAGCGTCATCGCTCCGATCCCGGTCCGGGCCAGGGCCTCAGCTACCCATGAGCCGACGCCGCCGATGCCAATCACAAGGATGTGGGACGCTTTAATTTTCTCCAGACCCCGAGTTCCCAGGAGCCGGCCAATGCCGCCGAAGCGGGCGTAGTAGTCGGAGTCAGTGTGTTGCATGTTCCCTCGCAAGCTTGTTCACTTTAAGTTGTCCGCACGCGGCCAAGATCTCTGCTCCTTTGGTGGTTCGGACCATCACTCGAAGCTTGCGCTCAACTAGTGCTGCCCGGAAGACATCGACCTCGTCCATCGAAGGTCTCTGCCACCTAGCACCCGGGAATGGATTAAAGGGAATCAGATTCACCAATGCCTTACGGTGACCAAGGAGGTCGGCCAGGCCTTCAGCATGCCGGAGTGACATATTAAAGTCGCGGATCATGAGGTATTCGTAAGTGATGAACTGCCGTGGCAAGAGCGGAAGTTGATCAAGCTCCTGGAGCACGGCCGTGAGAGGGAACCGTTCGCTGACAGGAATAAGTAGACGGCGCTCCTCCTCGAAGGGGGAGTGAAGGGACAAGGCCACGTTCACTTTTGGGAAGCCCCGAAGCCGCTGGAGACCAGGAAGATACCCGACGGTGGAAAGAGTCAGCTGCCGGTGACCCAGGTCCACGAGCTTTGGGTCGGTGAAGATCCGGATCGCCTGCTCAACTTCACTAGCGTTGTGCAGTGGCTCCCCCTGACCCATAAACACGATACTGGGAGCGAGGGCCCTTGGGGTTTTAATCTTTAGCCAGCGTTTGGCGGCGAGGTACTGTCCTACGATTTCGCCGCTGGTCAGATTGCGTTTTAAACCCTGAGTCCCGGTGTAGCAAAAGCTACAGTTCATGCCACAGCCCACTTGGGTTGAGAGGCAGACAGTGAAACGTTTATGGAAGGGGATGAGGACGGTCTCGACTTCAAGTCCGTCGATGAAACGCAGTTGAAATTTGACCGTTCCATCCGGTGCTTCTTGTTGGGCAGTGATTGTGGGCAGTGAGAAGTCAAGCAAGTGCCGGAGTTCCTCCAGCAGTAGAGGAGAGACGTGCTTAGTGAGAACGGCCTCGCTCCGGTAGATCCCATCGAGAAGAAATGGGAGCACGAACGGCGAAGCTCCGCAATCCGCCAGGAGCGCCATCCAGTCCACCTGGGAGAGGGAGTAAGCCGACCGCATTATCATGCTGGCGAGTATAGCGGTGAGCACCTGGATTGTCAGGAACATTACTTAACTGCCCTTCTGAATTGGTGAAGGATAGTTATGCTAGGAACTTATCCCTTGATCAAAAAATTTAGCTACCTGTGTCGGCTTCAATTAATTATCAAAGCTTAGCTTTTCATACTGAGGACGCCTTATTGCAGAGATGAGGGAATGAATGTCACCTGCCCCAACAAATCCTGCGGATTTCCAGAAAACCCTAGCCGAGATGGATTTTTTCGTCGAAAAGAGGACTCTAAATCCATCCAGCGCTACCGTTGTATAAACTGCGGAGAGCGATTTTCTTCTGCGACCCTTTCCGATACTTATTGGCAGAAGCGCCGGCGGATTAACGGGACTTTGATGAAGCTCCTCTCTTCAAACGTTTCGCAGCGAAGAGCAGCGGTTATTCTGGGAGTGAGTCGATCCACCGTCGAGCGGCGAGTGCCATTTCTCGGCAAGAGATGTCGCCGATTAAGTGAGCGCCACCTCGAAAAGCTTGCCGGTAAGGTTCATAACATCCAGATCGATGACCTAATTACGAAGGAGAATTCAAAGCTTAAGCCGCTCACCATATCTGTTGCGGTCGATGAAAAGCGTAGGACCATCCTTGCTCTCGAGGTGTCTCAGATCCCTGCATTCGGGCATCTGGCGCATCTAGCGAGGAGGAAATATGGCTTAAGAAAGGATGAACACAACCAGGGGCTCACGAGACTTTTCAGGAGGATTGCACCAATTGTCGCGCCGGAGGTTCTGGTTAAATCTGACGAGCACCGCCGCTATCCGTATTTTATTCTGAAGTTTCTTCAACGAGCTCAGCATCAGACGTTTTTAAGTGAGCGCGCCTGTGTTGCGGGACAAGGCGAGCTGAAGAAGCTCCGCTTCGACCCGCTCTTCATCGTGAATCACACGTGTGCGACACTGCGGGCAAATGTTAATCGTTTGATCCGGAAGACGTGGTGCACCACCAAGGATCCTCGCCGGCTTCAGGATCACCTGGACATCTTTATGTACTACTACAACTCCGTACTTTTGCCTCAAGAGAATCACCAATGTTAGAGGGCAGTTTGGGGTACTTTAGTTGACCTGATTGATTCGAGTGAGCATAATTAAGTGTATGAAATCTCTGCGCATCATCCTCTCGCTTACCTTCTTCATCGCCGGTTGCGCTCGTGCTCCGCTCTCAATCCCTGAACCGGTGGCCGAGCAGACTGCTCCACGTGCGACGAAATCCCGGGCCAGTACACCTAGACCCAGGGAGGGAGGTGATCGACGGGCGGTATGGGAACTGCTCTCAGCGCGGTCCCTGACTCTCTTCTTTCACAACATCGAATCTAAGAAGTCGGTCAACGTGACACTCCAGCGTGGTCTCAATGTTTATCCCCTGCCGGTGGGGGATTGGGAGCTCACTGGACTTTCCGACGGGACCTCAACCTTTATGGCACTCCCAGGGCTTCGGCGCTTTGTCTTTAACATGGCGAGTGTACCCTTCGTCTACGCCGGGTCCATTGTCGTAGGTTGCCCGAAGGTAGATGGCGAGGATCTTCGTCTCTTAAAAGTGATGAGTTTTTTTAATCGTTATCCTTTCGCTGGTGACGCTCGCTTATGCGAAGTGGTGGTTGGTAACGACTTGAAAGGAGCTCAGGAACGTCTTCGGTTACGCTTAAAAAATAAGAAGTTATCTCTCCGGATGGGTCTCTGAGCCAGAGAAAGTTTGCACCACCGTTCGTGTCAGCATGGCTTGTTGGCAGCGTCCACGTAAGCGTTTTAAGTCCCGCACCTTTTCAATTTAAGCGTAAAACTTGATTGAGAAATAAACGGTGAAGCGTAGAATCGACTTTGATCGCACAACTCTTTACGACTCGGTTTTGTGTTGGACGTTACCTCAAGCTGCACGTTGGTTGATACCAAAACCGAGAAGAACCGTAGACGAAGTCGTCGCAGTGGCTTAGAAGAGCACCGGCGTTTCACCACCTACGCTCCGCCAGGAGTCTAGTCATGAAGACCAGAGTTTCATCGCTTTCGAATTTGATTTTTATACTCTCTTTCTCTCTCTCTTTAGAGAGCTGTAACAAGGAAGACTTCTACGAGAAGGAGTTTCTGGATAACCCTTATCAAGCGGAGCCCACGGAAACGGAGGTCCCAGGAAACCCGGCCCCTTTGCCCGGTGACAGCGGAGGACAAACCGGATCTCAACCGACCGGCACGGATGGATCATCTGCGGGTGGATCGACCGGAGGTGTAACAGGTGGAGGCGTAGATGGATCTACGACTTCTGGACAGACCACGGCCGGAGGCGCAGATGGATCTGCGGCCCAGGGAGGACAGACCTCCGGCGTAACCACCGGCGGCGCAGATGGATCTGCGACTGGCGGTTCTTCTACCGGTGGAACGACCTCCGGTGGTACAACCGGCGGCGCAGATGGATCTGCGGCTGGCGGTACTTCTACCGGGGGAACGACCACCGGTGGTACAACCGGCGCCGCAAATGGATCAGCGGCAGGCGGTTCTTCTACCGGCGGAACGACCGATGTCCCTATCGGCCTGACCGAAACTTTTCGGCAAGTTTCTCGGACGGCCAAAAAACTCGACGTGGTTTGGATCATCGACAATTCCGGTTCAATGGCTGATGAGCAAAGTGCACTTGGAACAAATTTCAGCGCTTTCATCAATGAGTTCATCACTAAGGACGTCGACTTCAAAATGGCGATCACCACCACCGACGTAAGTTCGGCAGACCGAAAAGGTCGTATGGTGACTGACTCGAACACGAAGTTAACCTCCGCTCGCGCTCAAAGTAATGAACTTCTCTTTAAGGAAGACTTTCGGCGCATGGTCCGAGTCGGAACCAGTGGGTCGGGGAACGAAAAAGGCCTCGAGGCCTCTGAGGGCTTTATGCAAAAGCATGGCATATCATTTCTTCGTCCAGACGCCTACCTTGCGGTGGTCATTGTGAGTGACGAAGAAGATCAGTCTCCTCGGGGAGTAAACTTTTATACTGACTATCTCAAGTCGTTTAAGGCCCAGGCCGGTTTAGTAAAGGTCTACACGATTGCAGACGTAAATCGGACGAATTCTGGTAATGGAATTACCACCGGCGCCGATAGATATATGGCAGCTTCAACGCAAACAGCAGGTTCGGTTGCGGATATCCGTGCCGACTTTTACCGGACACTGAGTGAGATGGGTGACTCGATCATCAATCTCCTGGACTCCTTCGCCCTCGCTCATGATCCGGTAGCAGGAACACTCCGGGTCTTTGTGAATGGAATGGAGACGACAGCTTTTGACTTTGACGAGGCTTCCAGATCGATTCGGTTTCAGGCAGGCAATCTTCCTCCAGTGGGTGCAGAAGTAAGAGTTCAGTATATAAAACAGTAGAGTGGTGAGGGACGTATGCTCAATTTTTTTATCGTGGCCTTAGGTGCCTTTCTCATGCTGACCCGGGGGACGTATGCCGGAGAGGATTCGCTCTACGATTTCCTCTGGCTTGACCCTGACAAGAAAGTGTACGTTCTTCAGAACAAGCTCTACAAGAAAGAGAACTCGCTCTATTTTGATGTGGGATACATATCAAACTTCACTTCAAAGTTTCAGGATACGAACGGTTTCGCTCTCAAGGCCGGCTACTACATTCACGAGGAATGGGGCCTCGAGGTTTTCTACCACCAGTATGCGAACAAAAATAATGACGACTTTAGAAACGTTCGGCTTATCAACGAGGCCGAACCTTTCATCCGCCGTATGAAAGCATCCTATGGCGCGGCGGTTATCTGGTCACCATTCTACGGTAAAATCAATACCTTCAATCAGATCTTTTACTTCGATTGGTCTTTCGGGGCAGGATACGCTCAGGTGCGGGCCGACAGTAATCTTAAAACCGTTCGTTTGGATAATGTGCCAAATAGCTATGAGCAAGAGATCTATAACGGTGCCATCCTTAAGACGAAGCTAAAGTTCCACTTACGTGAAAACCTCCACCTCGGTGTCGAGTACATGAACACGTATTACATGGCACCCGGACCCCAGAATCCGAACTCAGATAAGCTTCGGACCAACACTGACCTTATCTTTAGCGTTGGGTTCTCTTACTAAGGACGGTTTATGAAGTTCGCACTCATCCTCTTCGTCGCAATAACTGCCCTCCCGGTCCAGTCCGCAGATGACAAGAAAAAACCATTTTCGTCGGCGCTCTTTGATAAGAAGTACTACTTCTCGGCACTCAATGAGTTTTTCGTCGAGACTTATAACCGCGAAATCCTTAACGATGACTTAAAGACTCTGGAGGATCTTCTGTACTACACGGGTATTGAACTCCTGGAGGACTATGATCCGGGGCTGTTGCGAAAGTACCCGACGTCGAGTACGAGATTTATCCTTGGGCGACAGGCCCTGCAACGGAAAAAGTATAAAGATGCCCTGGAACTCTTCACGAAAATCCACCCTGACCATAGGTATTACCCAGAGGGGAAGCTCCTCGAAGCACAGGTCTATGATCAGCAAGGGAAAGTCGCCGAACGAGGTGAGGCCTACAGTGCTTGCGTCTCCTCTGCTGAGAAGAGTGCTAGAACTGCGAAAACTGAGAAAATTGAGCGGTACTACGTCATGGTGACCGAAATTTGCCAGGTGAATAAGGCGCGGCACCTGTTTAAGCTTGAAGACTACAAAGCCTCTTTAGACGCCTACGATAAAATCCCGAAGAAGTCTTACAAATGGCCTTATATTCTCCTTGAGAAGGCTTGGGTCTATTACCAGCTCGGCGATTACAACCGCGCCCTTGGTCTCCTGACGACCTACAAGTCACCGCTCTTATCGACCTACTTCTTCCCGGAAGCCGAGTACCTCGCCGCCCTCTCTTATTTTCGTCTTTGCCTCTACGAGGACTCCCTGACTATTATTAACCAATTTTACCAGGTCTACCGACCACGCTTCCAGGCACTCGATTCTGTCCTGAAAATGAATCGCCATTCCCAGAGTTATTTTTTTAATTTGATGTTTAAGCCGGAACTTGACCTTAAGGGCCAGGAGGATTTCGTCCATCAGATCGTCACACGGATGAAAAAGCAGACTCGCTTTAGTCTCGACTTCAATGCGATTCATAAACTCACTCTGGAGGAAAAACGAATTGCACAGAATGAAAAGCCTGCTATCCGAACCAAGCTGCTCCCGCACCTAGAAGAGGTGAAGGCCAACATGATGGCGAAGATCAATTATAACGCAAAAACCGACATCTTTGGGTTTCTTGATACTATCCCATTTCTGTCCCAAGAGCTGTTCAAGTTAAACCTCGAAATTATTTCACGGAAGAAGGATCTGGTTTATATGAACAAGCGTCTCATCGCCGATCGTGGCCGGGGGGATTACGGTAATGTTAAGCGCTCCCGTTTCGAGCAATTTTGGAGTTTTGAAGGGGCCTTCTGGGCGGATGAACTCGGGGATTATTCCCTTGGCCTAAAGTCAAATTGCCAGACGCTTCGGAACGAACTTAAGGAAGAGGAGTAGTTCATGAGATGCCTATCATTTTTTCTGGGCCTCTACCTCATCGCTGATGCTTTCGGCGAAGAACAGAAAGTCATTTATCAGTATAAGAAGTACGAGAAGTTTGACCTTGGCAACCTCGAGGTCAAAGGTCAGCTCATCGCCCCGGGGGACATCTCTGTGCGCGAAAGGGAGCGTCGGCGCTTTGAACTCGACCTCTACTCGCGCAAGGAATTCGATGCCTTTATTCGTAAGGACGTCGAGTCCCTGCGCTAAGAATTTCCACGACCTAAGTGCTGTCTTCGTGCCTTGAATCTTGGGCACCCCTGCGCTGAGGTTCCTCCTCCTGTAGGCAGTGGCGCAGTAAGCTTTATGAACCCGGGAGATTCACGATTTTGCTTTGATTCTGCGGTTGAATCGAATCCGCAGAAGAGTAGAATCCCCATCTGAGAAGAAAGTTTCCGAGCCGATCCAGCTGTTGGACGTTACCTCAAGCTGCACGTAAGTTGATGTCACGGATCGCGGAAATCAGGGCGCACACGCCCGTACCGGACCTTATGCACTACGATAGCTCCACGCGAGGCATTCTGAGTATCCGCTTCACTGTGCGTGGTTACTCTATCTTTTTATTCATAGACAAGAACGTCAAATTTTAAGGGGGAAGACCATGGAAGAAGTCGTTTCGAATCCAGTCGTTCAAGAAAACATGCTCCAGTGGACAGCGCGCTTCATGATCGAAGGCGGAGTCTTTATGTGGATCATTGCCGCCGTTTGGTGTGTGGGCATTGCCATTGCTGTTGAACGCTTGAAGGCCTACTTTAAGTTCGATGTGGATGGATCTAGTCTCATGGGAAACATCAAGAAAAGTGTCATCGGCAATCAGGTTCAGGAGGCGATTCAGACCTGTAGTGAGTCTGGGGCCCTCCTCTCCTTCGTGATGAAGAATGGACTGAAGCGCGCCAACCAGTCCAAAGAGCAAATTCAAGATGCTCTTGAGGCGAGCATCCTCGAAGCCGTGCCGAAAATAGAGAAGAGGCTTTCCTACCTGGCGCTTGCTGCTAACCTCTCCACACTCTTAGGCCTTTTGGGCACCATTCAGGGGCTCATTCAGTCTTTTGCTGCTGTGGCCCAGGCCGAGGCTTCCCAAAAGGCCCAGCTCCTGGCAGAGGGGATTGCGGTAGCGATGAACACCACGGCATTGGGACTTATCTCTGCCATCTCACTTATGGTTGTCCATTCGATCCTCATGGCACGGGGTGAGAAAATGATCCAGGAGATCGAAGAAAATTCGGTGAAGCTCCTCGACCTTCTTTCGACGAAGAAGGGCCCGGCGGTATCGGACAAGGCCGCCTAAAAAGAAGGGAGCTCTTATGAAAGTGGGACACAAGATCAAAAAGCCTGACAAATTAAACCTGGTTCCGATCCTGGACTCCGTTTTTATTTTCATCTTTTTCCTTTTGATGTCGGCCCAGTTCGTCGACGTCTACGAGATCGGCTCTTCGGTGCCCATGACAAAAGAGGCCAAGTCAGAACCGCAGGAAAGAGACCCGTTGAATTTGACGGTGGAAGTAACGAAAGAACAGATCGTGGTTAAGACAGGGTTGCGCTCTCCTGCCTCTCGGACGTTTACGGTCGAACAGAAGACAGAACTCAGGACTTACCTCACGGACCTGAAGCGTCGGCATCCGTCGGAGAACACCATGATACTGCGTGCTGATCCCAAGATTTCTTTCCAGAACCTCGTGACCGTCATCGACGGCACCCAGGCGGGGAAGGATAGGAAAGAGAAGCTCTTTGAGCAGATCGTCTTCGACAACAACGGAGTCAGGCCATGAAGAAGAAATTTGCTAGGAAGCGCGAGCGCGAGGCGATCGACGTCGATATCACCTCGCTCCTGGATATCCTGACGATCCTTCTGGTGTTTCTACTTAAGAGTTACAACGCCTCTGATCTGAAGCTTGATCTTCAGCGAAATCTCGAGATGGCCGATTCAGATACCCGGGCGATGACTCGGTATGCTCCGGTAGTCCAGGTTAATAAAGAGGCCAGGGTATTTCTGAATAACAAGGAACTTGGCCGTCTTCCGGCCTCCGGCGAGATGGCCGTTCTGACAAATGCGCTGAAGAAAGCTAAGCAGGGGATTGAGGCAGATAACCAGAAAAAAGCCGCTAACCAGCAGACCAACACGGAACTTGTTAACCTGATTTTTGACCGGGACATGGACTACGCCGTCGTCCAGCGGGTCATGCATGACTCGGCCCTCGCCGGGTACTCGCAATTTAAGTTCATTGTTAAAGGGAACTACTAGCATGAAGACTCTCCTCCTGGCGCTTATCATGGCGTGCCCTCTGCACGCCGAGGTTATGGAAAGCAAGGACGCTCGTTGGGCCAAGCTGATGGGCCTCGTGGGCCAGGAGATGCGGATCCTCGAAGCCGCCAAGAAGAAGGGTGTAGAGATCAAGTACCGGATGCTCGAACTCCATAGTGAGCGGCTCAAACTGATTCATGAAAAAAATAACCGCGAATTCCTTGCGGGCTCCAAGGCAAGCGGGTCAGGGAAGGATAAGGAGAAGTACTTCATTGAGACCCGCGCCTATTACCAGACGACTAAAGATTTTGGACAGAAGATCCTGCGCGAAGAAGCGCGCAACTCCCGGAAGGCGGAGATCCTCTACGCGCTGGCGCTTAATTCCCGGGATTATGGACGGGATAACGTCACGGAGAAATACCTCCTCGAGGTCATTGGCCTTGTCGCCGATCCACGAAACTCTCTGCGCCACCATGCTCAAACGGCCCTCGCTGATTTTTACTACAATGACAAGCGCTTCCCAGAGGCGATTACCTACTACCAGCGGGTGATCCAGAACGAGGAAGATGATTGGAAAACGAAACACCTCTTTAACCTCTCCTGGTGTTATCTGAAAAACCGTGAATTTGATCGGGCAATTGACACCATCAAAAGTTCCTACTTCGAATCAAAGAATCCGGCCTATGTTAATATCCGGGACCAGGTTCTTGAGAACATCGGCTCCTTTTACGTTTACGCGGGCCGTCCTCTCGACGGGCTCTCATTTTACCTCGAAAATGAAAAGAATCCACTGCCATACCTGATGCCGATGGCACTCAAAGCCTCTGATAAAGGTCACGAGAAAGAGACGCGCGAGATTCTCGATGCCGCTCAAAAAGTCATTGATCGGAGCGCCCTTCATCAGCATCAAGAAGAGCTCTTTCATACCTACCTGGATTTCTACCGCCACTACAACCGTTTCACTGATCACGAGAAAACTTCACGCGCTCTTGTGGCGTATTACCAGAAGGCACGAGAAGCGGCTACAGCGGATAAGAAAACTCCTCTCAAACAGGAACTTCGAGATGATGCCATTGAAAAGATGCGTTCTTTGGCCGGCTTTCTTCAGGTCAAGCTAGCCAAAGACGTCCGGAAGGATGCCGCCAACTACAGCACAGGCGAACTCGAAATAGTCCTGAGCTATTTCTCTCATCTGGTCATGCTGGATGAGGTCCGAAAGGCGGAATACCTCTACTTCCGTGCCGAGACCTATTTCTCGGTGAACTCCCACCAGTTGGCCGCCGATAGCTACGTCGAGTCGGTCGGCGAGGCCCGCAAAGCTAAGAATCTGGACCTCGCTCGCAAGTCACTTAACTCCCTCCTTGCTCTGACCGGGCAGGAGGAGCTTCCCAAAGCACAAAACAAAAAGTATCTCATCTTTGCATACTCCGGACACGTGGACCTGTGGCCTCGGGATGAAAAATCCGAGCAGATCTACCCGAAGCTCTTTGAGATTTACCGCGAGGCCTTCGACGATGGAGCGGCAACCGCCCTCATCGCTCAGTACCACAAGGCCTACCCAGAGCACCTCTCTGAGCAGCAGACCTTTATGACCAAGATTCTCGATCAGTTTATTGAGCGGAAGAACACGCTTAAGCTCAACCACTGGATCGGTGAGTTCAAAAAAGGCTTCCTCTCGTTTCCAAGAGAGAGCGTGGAGAAAACCGAGATTGTTCTCGGGAATCTTCTTTTCATGGAGTACCAGGAACTAGCGAAGAAAGGGGAGCGCCTGGCGGCCGCCAAGGGCTTCGAGGGGCTCTATGTGCATAAGCTCTACCCAGATAAGGTGAAGTATCAGGCGGCCTTCTTCGCCGCCATGGCCTACCTTGAACTAGGAGAAACAGAGAAATCTTTCTACTGGCAAGAACTCGCCCACGCGCGGATGACGGAGGAGCAAAAGCTTGAGCGCCGGGAGGAGCAGCTTCGGATGGCCGAGCGTACCTACCGACTCCAGGACTTTCCTACCGCTTATAAAATTGCTGAACTCCTCCTCAGTAAGTGGTGCGATCGCCGAGATGAGGTGCAGAACCGCTTCTTCGAGATTGCCGTTATGACGGCCCTGGTGGATGAGCGGCATAACGACGCTGAGCGAGTTGTGGTTCAGCATTCTCGTTGCCTCATTCGGCCAGAGACACGGGACTCGAGTCTGGCACAGATCTATCAGGCCCTGGAAAACAAGGGTGACTTCTTTAAGCTTCGTTCATTCGTTCAGCGCCACCAGATTGAACCGTACGTAACCCAGTACCGCTACACCCTTCAAAAGTGGTATTGGGAGAAGAACGATGTGAACCTGAAGACTCATATCCGCGCTGAGTTCCGAGACCTGAAGCACTCAGAAACCCTGGCCTGGCTGGCCGAAATAAACCTCTATAAAGAGGCCGAAAAGGATTTTGCTGATCTAAAGGCCTCGGTGGTGTGGCAGCGTCCTCAGTTCGATGGTGACCTCTTTAACCAGGCCCTCGAGACCTACCTCTTAAAGCTTAAGGCGTTTAAGGAGCGCTACCAAAGTCTCTCACAGAGCTCCCAAGTTGATCTAGCGATCGTGACCACCCGGCTTTTCTCGCAAGTCTACCGTCATGTCGGTGAAACCGTTCAGGCACAGCGGCCTTTAGGAATGGACGGGGAGACTTTGGTCCAGTTCTCAGCGGCAATGAAGAACTTATCCCAGCAGTTTCTGACGGTCTCTCTACAGTACGAGAAGACCCTCAATACTGCACTTCTTGAGAAAGAGACTCTCTCCTGGGGGGCCAGGTCTATCGCCTCTGTCGAGGCGATAGAGAATCCAGTGTTCTCCTTTTTTACTGGTCTTCCCATGGACAAAAGCAAGGATTAAGCTATGAACTCTACTCTGACACTCCTGATCCTTCTGACTCTTGGCGCCTGTTCATCCTCACGCATCGATCGGAAGATTGACGACGTGACCTGGGACTCCCTGGCCGACGAATCCTACCTGCGTTGGGGTGAGAAGCGGCTGGAGAAATTCGCTGATCGGGATCATGCCGTGGTTCAGTGCTACCAGGGCAAGGAGACACAAACCCTCTCACAGTATAAGCGAGATTTTATCACCAAGGGGGCCCACCCTTATTACTGGCTGCATATTGGGAACTGTTTTTATGTTCAAGAGGCATGGACTCGGGCCGAGTTTTTTTACCGGATGGCCTTGCTTGAGGCGAAGCTTCCGAGTGTTAAGTCCATCGCCCATAATAACCTGGGTCTCATCGCCTTTAAGTTTGATCAGTGGGAGAAGGGAAAGGAGCAGCTCCGGCTCTCCATGGCCCTAGCACCTCGCTTCAAAGTGCCGCGCTATAACCTCTCCCAACTCTACCTTCAGTTTGGACTCTATAACCGAGCGATCGAAGTTCTGAGCGACTCGGCCTTTAGAGGTCACAAAGATATCGATGTGACCTTCTCTTTTGCGAACGCCTACCTGTTTAAGGGTGACCTTAAGGCCGCCGGCGAGTACTTTGGCCGGATCCCACGTGAGCACTTCAGCCGCGAAGATATCGCGGCCACCTATGCCCTTTATCAAATCCGCACCGGGGATTTGAAGGGAGCGCGTGAAACGATCAAGGCGCGGGAGCGATCGAACGTGCTGGAGCTCACGGCCATTTCACAAAAGATTGAAAAGATTCTCCTTCAACGGATGAAAGAGGAATAGCCTATGAAAACCGCTGTAGTCCAGGGCCAGTTTGTCCTCTCGTGTCTTGATGCTCGGGTCGCCGCTCCTCTTGTGGTTAACCGCAAGAAGATTCTCATCGGGAGTGACCAGCGTTGTGACTTTCAGCTCACCGATGGAACGGTTTCGAGTCTCCATGCTTTTCTTTTTGTAAGTGGTGAGGGCCTTCAAGTGAAGGATCTCTTCTCAGAAAGTGGTGTCTTCGTGAATGGAACTCGCGTCACTGAATCAAGTATCTTTAGCGGGGATACACTCACGATCGGATCCTTGAGCTTTTCTGTTGCCAACCTTGACGGCGAAGTTCCAGTTTTTAACCCTGACGCCCAAATCAATAAAACTGCGACTGTCGCCTACGTCGAACTTCCGCCTCGTGAGGGCCTGGTCTTCATTGACGGAGAATACTGCGATATCAAGTTTGATGACTCAGGCTTTGAGCCACTAGAGGCGATTCCCGAGGTCTATGTCAGTAGTGACTATGTTTCCCTCGACGAAACCGTCGCTCCGATGGATATTGCCTACCCAGTCCGAGGCAAACGGCTCGAGATTATTAGCTATGTTAATGGTCTTATGATGGAGGTGAACTATCTTGATCTTCGGAATGGTGATTATCACTTAAATCCTGTCCGCCGCTCAAAGTTCGACATCGTCTTCCACACGCTGCCTAAGACCAAGCTCTTTACGATTAAAAACAGTGAACTGAAATTCTATCCGAATGATCACATCATCCCATCTGTTTTCTGGGACAAGATTAACCTGAATGACACCCTCTTCTTGTCTCATGGAACTGAACAGCTTTCGGTTCGCCTCGTCGACCACACCGTCACCTGGCGAGGTCTTCCGGCGTTCTACCGTGACCGGGACTTCTTCAAGCAGAGTGGGAAGATCTTCGCATCGGTCTTTATGCCACTCCTCCTGCTCTTGTTTGTGACGATCCCTAAGAATGAGGACATCGTCGAGGAGATCGCTGTTGTGTATAAGCTACCAGAGAAAGTTGTCAAGCCGACTGAGTCGGAGGAGAAATCCGAGCTCAAGGCCCAGGAACTGACCTCGAAGACCGAGAATACAGGCCAAAAAGAGAACGACCAGCCTAACCAAAAAGTCGAATTCGCCCAGGCCTCACAGAATCAAAAAGTTCAGGCCAAGGCAACGGCACCGGCCGCAGCAGCGGCGAAACCAGTGGAAACTGCGCCTGTTAAGGCCTATGAGTTCAAGTCTTCCGTTGCCTTCAACTCCCTCGTCGGAGATGCTCCGAAGCTCAACACGACCGGTACGACCTCGAAGAATGCCATCAAGGATGCTGCCTTTAACACTGGCAGTTCCGATACCGGAGCTCTGGTTGCTGGTGCCGATCTTGGAGTTTCTAAATTTAACGGATCGGATAAAAAGGGGTCAGGTAGTGCTTCTTACGGCTCCCGGGGCCTCGCTTCGAAGTCCGGCTTCGACTCTTCGTATTTAGAGCCTAAGACGGTGGTTCTGGGTTCCATGGATCCGGAGCTTCTGCGCAAGATCCTCCGCGAGTATATTCCTCAGTTCCGGCACTGCTACCAGCAGGAGCTGATCACCAATTCTGAAAAGGTGAAGGGTGTTATCGACCTGAATTTTACCATCGCCGAGTCGGGGAAGGTCTCAAAGTACGCCATCAAGGTGAAGGAGGCCCAGTTCTCTCAGAAAGGAGTCAATTGCATGGGTCAGGTCCTTGGGCTCATCGACTTTCCTAAGCCCAAGGGTGGCGGTGTTGTAGATGTTCGTCAGCCGTTGAACTTCTTTGCGGAGACTGAGAAAATTTAAAGTGGGGTGCTAAGCGGCGGCGAGTTTAGAGAGCGGCGCCTTCTTAGAGGGCCGAACCTCTTTCTCGCCAGAGCGCTGGTGGTTTTTAAGTACGCGCTTCTGCAGGTAGGTCTCGATTTTCTTCACCATCACCCCATTGGTAGAAAAGCGGAAGGTGCCGGGGGCGCCCTCAAAAGTTGACCACTGAAGCTTGCCGCTAAAGATAAAAAACTTAGGGGCGGTGATTTCGAAGTGAGAAAGGGCGCTGATTTGCCACTCGTTCACGAGATCTCTACGGGTAAAGAGTTTAGTCCATGGTCTTTTGACCAGACGAATTTTATCGTCGTAGATCTGAAGTTCGTGGGTCGGGCCTTGGAGAGTGTAAAAAATCAAGCTGCGCCTCCGGGATTCGGTAGAGAACTTATCGAGTCTCAGCATTAAAAGATAATGCAATTTTAATCCTCTGTGGGAAGATTTTTTTTTGTTTACGAAAGACCGTCTTTTACCGGGAGCGGGCGGAAAAAATCTGCCGGGTTGTCGGTATAAGTGGCCTTTAATCACCCAGTCCAAATGGAGAACTCAGGTATTTAGTCAGCCCCCGTTGAAAAAGTTTCAGGTTAAACTCAGTCTCTCGAGTGGATGTGGGGTCGAGCTGACACCGCTCAATAGGAATTATTATTACATAGTCTCTCAGGCACTTTGCCAGGCCTTGACTCATGCTACGTATCGGCCCGTTTCCATCAACAAAAGGAAAAATGATGAGATTTGTAGCTTTATTCCTCTCTCTTTGCATGACCATGAACGTTTTCGCTTCCAGCGCTGGCCCGTTTCAGCTTGAGCGGGAATTCGATGAGTTTAACTATGTCCTCAGTGTTGAGTGGGATCAGAGGGACCAAAGTTTTTATGAAGCCGAGAGTTTGAAGTTCCTGCAAAAAATTACTCAGATCATGCGAGACCAAGGTCTGACTCCGGATGATCTCCTGGCCCTGGCCGAGAAGCGGGTCAAGAATAAGGCAGAACTTGAGGCGTTTAAGCTCCGTCTTGCGCTTCGGGCCCAGGGGAGCTCCGAAGCAGATCTCATGGAGATCATAAAAGAAACTTCTAGTGAATTTTACTCTAAAGGTGCGAACTGGAATGGGGAAGGAGTCATCTTTTTTGGCGGCACCTTTCTCTTCATAGGTTTAGTGGTTGCACTTGCGCTTTTGTATAGTTCAGAAATGGAAAAGAAAAGGGAGCAAGATCAGGCCGAATTCGCGAGAACCTATGTCTGCACCGCTGAAGAACAGAGATATGAGTGCGAATCAGAGTCTCGGCCTAATTCCTTAGGGACTTTGGTTACAAATACCGTCTGCGGGTATAAATCCGTTTGCGTAGCGGGATACTTTAAGAAGTAATGATCTATCGTTCCTATTATTTAGTCATAGAACGGCCCCTACAGGGGCCTTTCTCATTTCCGTGGACTCAGGTGAGAGGGTCCTGATTTTTTTCCACACCCTGGGTTTCCTTAAGCGCTGAAGTGTCCATCCTGACGCCAGAGCGGATGACATAGATTATTCTATCGCCAACGGATGAACGCCTCTAGGGAAAGGGGAATGCATCGGAATGGAGGTTTTGAGATGTTGCTAGAGAGCTTTGGATTTAACCGACTCTCTAGATCAGGCGTTTGTGTCATATCTCTCTCATTTTTAATAAGAAAAATACGATATGTGATAAGGAAGGAAGTTCCTATGAAAACTCTATTTGTTTTGTTTGTTGCTTTTGCTGGCATACACGCCAGTGCTGCGAGTTTCGAAATCAATGGGAAAAAGGTTTCCATCGAAGTCCCAAAAAGCTGGGAGGCCGTAAAAGACCTTTTCGGGATCCCGCTGGCCATCCTAGGTCCCTGGGCGAACGAGTCTCGTCCAGTACTCTCGATTCTGCCGACAGGTGTGACAACGGATAAGATGCCAGAAGAGAAGTTTAAGAAACTCTTCGAAGATTTTAAGAAAGATAAGGATCAGTGGGTCCAGTCTCACAAAGGTGAACTCCTGTCCTATGAACCAACCACCGAGGTTGTGTTGAGTACCGATCTCAAGGGTCACTACATCGGTGCCGAATTTAAAATCAACGCAGTTCATTTTATTGAGCGCAGCTACTACCTTTACTGCAAAAAAGACCTTTATAACCTTAAGTATTCGATCCGCGATGAGCATAGAAAGTAC
>JAIYDC010000056.1 GCA_027487685.1 Pseudomonadota bacterium
GGTGGTGTAAGAAATCTTGTGTAAATTCTGATTTGGCCTAAGCACGGCCCTCTCCATAGAATTGGTTTGCTACAACTAATTTTCAAGGAGATAGACCATGCTACAGGTTGACGTGAATGTATCGGAATTGAGGGAGTTTGCCAAACGCCTCCCAGAGCTTAAGGAAGGAATTTTTCCTCTGATGAACTTGGATCTGAAGGCGACCGCCACCCAATTTCTTAATGATCTATTGGCGGCTGAATTCTCGCTCTTCATTGGGCGGGAGAAGTACGAGCGGGATCTTGTGGAGATTTCCTCCAGAATCCTTCGTAACGGTCATTACCAGCGCTCATTTGCGGTCAAGGGCCTCGGGCGGCTGGTGGTTAAGGTTCCACGTGACCGCGGCGGTAAATTCAAAACTAAGGCCCTCGGGCCCTATCGCCGGATGGAGGCGAGCCTGGAGGAGGATCTGGCGGTTCTATACTTGATGGGGCTCTCTACCCGTGGACTTGCGTTAATCTCCAAGCGTTTGACCGGCACGGCCGTGAGTCACGATAAAGTCTCAGACTGTTCCACCCGAATCGTGGAGTCGGTCGAGGCCTGGAGAACTAGGCCCATCACAGAAAGCTTCAAATACCTCTATCTCGACGGCACGAACTTCTCCATGAGAGTCGACGGCTCGGTGGAAAAAGTGAATGTTCTGGTAGTCATCGGGGTCAGCTCCGACGGAGTCAAGCAAGTGCTCGCCCTTCAGGCGGGAGACAAGGAGTCTTCAGGGAATTGGCGGCAGTTATTCCGCGATTTAAAGACCAGAGGACTTGATTCCTCGAAAATAAAACTCGGGGTCATGGATGGGCTTCCGGGGCTGGAGAAAGTCTTCGAGGAGGAGTTTAAAGGAGCAGTAGTTCAGCGCTGCCAAGTGCATGTCGCCAGGAACGTGATGAGCAAGGTTCCGCATAAACTCCGGGAGAAAGTCGCTGATGAGGTCAGAAGTATTTTTTATGCCTCATCGGAGAAAAAGGCCCGGGAGTTCTTCACCAAGTTCAAGAAGGGGTATGAGGGAGAGATCCCCTCGGCGGTGAAGTGCCTGGAGTCGTCGCTGGATCAAACTCTGGCGTACTTGAGGTTCCCAAAGGAGGAATGGAATTCACTACGGACAACAAACCCGATCGAGCGTCTGAATAAAGAATTTAAACGAAGAACAAAGCCGATGGAGACGGTTGCGAGTGAGAAAAGCTGTTACAACTTACTCGCCGTGATAGCTCTGCGAATGGAATTATACTGGAGACGTTACCCAATTACCTGGAAGAGTGCTTTGCCAGGGCCAGAAACCGAATTTACACATAAATTTTGACAGCACCGGCAAAGATGCGGCCTGGGGGAAGAGACTCACCGTCTGTCGCTTCGACAATACCCAATTCATCAGACTTGATGCTCAGGAACTGATACTTATCAACGAGCTTAGTGACAGGCCAGAGTATGAAATGAAGTCCTGGGGCGAGATAAGAGGCTTTAAGACCGACTTCATTATTTAGAGCGAAGACTCTTCCCTTTTCAAGCTCTTTTCCCACAAACTGTCTCTCAACGATAGCGATCTCGTTGGAGCCCACGTTGACTAGAAATTTGAATACCAAACTTATTAACAATGTCGAGACAACGACAAAGACTAGTAATCCGCTGATATTCGAAGTTAAAAAGTCCATAAGCCTCCAATTAACATGATCAGAGTTTATTAAGGATTACTCTAATAATCAGGATGGCAAAACTTTCCGCTGCTCAGCGCACAAGGAATTTGAATGGCCATGAATACAAGGTCAAAGACTTTGAAGATGGCAATAGGTCATATCTTTTTTAACAGCTGGAGGGGCTCATCTTTGAAAGAAGAAGGAGGTGAGTAGCCTGTATTTTATGAGAAGCCCGTCTCATTCTTCAAGAAGATCTAGTGGATTTGAGTTGACAAAAAATGAATACCTTAATGAGAATCGGAACCAAAGTACTGGCTTATGATGAAACTTACCGGATAAAAGATAACTTCTCTCCAATAATAATCTAAATCTGAATGCCAGGATATGTCGTGTTTCTTTATCGTCATAACGAGAGCTTCTATCCAGTAGTAGTAATCGTGGGGATGAATGTTCATGTTAATTTTAGAATGACTTTTGGATATCCTAAGAACCTGGGCCCTTGCGTTCTGATTTGAATGGTCTAAAAAATTTAGAGTATATTCAAGGCCTGCAATCAATGCCTTCGTTTGATGATTCAAGTCGGTTGGGAGATATGGGGAATATGGAGATAATTTCGGCCATTCTTTCCTTTTATGGATGGGGAGGCCTGAGCCTCTGAACAAATCTCTGGATTATTGGAATTCCATTTCGAACCAACCGAAGAGAATTCGGTCAACTCTTAGTGTGGAAAAATCAAATAATGTTTGTGAGATCCGGTATCTAGAAGTGTTCGTAAATAGTGCACCCAGTAGGACGAGTTTAGAACTGCTTTGCTCAAACACGTGTAAAGTGGCAATGAGATTTTAATTATTAAAAACCACTATCGCCCCACAGCTTTTTTAAAAACGCTGGACGCCCATTCTTCATCGTTCTGGCTCCAGATTCGGGGAACCCAAACATCAATCGCTTGAGGTATCCCAGATAAGATATTGCCGTCCTTATCGGTGGAACGAGTCGCGGAAACAACTTGGCGAATCCAAGGCTCTGGCCGATCTGGCTTCTGGGCTTTCTTGAGTGCGCCGATTGCTATTTCTGCATTTGGACTAACGAAAACAGTAAGCCGAGAATACGCGGAATCTCCAGAGTCAGGGATCCCGTAGGTCTTAACTCGTTCTTTTAAAAGATTCTTTATGTTATAAACGAAACCAACACACGAGGAAACACACCATTGATTCATTAAAATTTTAACTTGTCCCTTAAATCTATTTGATCGTGGCTTAAAAAGATCTTCTCTACAATCTTTTTTGCGATTCGCACAAAATTGAGGGATATGACCGAAAAAATCGCCATTTTTCGCTTTGGAAAAGGTACTGTCCTTTTTAATATTCTCAAACCAGATTTCTTTCCCTTTGTCACCCCAGAAAAGGCTCTCTAAAACATCGGGACGTTCAAACTCATCTATTTTTTTGAATTGGACGTATTGTTCTTGGTACGGTTGAGAATAGAAAAGTCCATAATACGGAATAGGGCTCTCTGGAGTGCGGTCGTTTTACTAGAGTCGATGTAGCTTAGAGCATGAACTCCGGCCGATCGTCTTCTTCACCCTTATAATTCATCCGACTCAATTCTTCAAACTCTTCCGGCGGGACGTA
>JAIYDC010000008.1 GCA_027487685.1 Pseudomonadota bacterium
CACAGGAATGCATTCGGTGTTTTGGTTAGCAAACACGACAACGAGCTTCCTGCTTTTTGAGTGTGTGGGAAGTAGCTGAGCAAAAGCCTTGCCAACAAAGAGGTGGGAAAACGGAATCAAAATGACACCAAAGGGGTGAATTAACACGACGCAAGATGCAATACGGGACCACTGGCCGGTTCCAACTTGGCCCTATAAAAAAAACCCACCCGAAGGGCCTCCTTACGGAGACTCCTTCAGGGCCAGGGATTTTTGGAACTAGATAAAGAGCTGGGTCACGATCTCGGTCATCTTCTCTGGAGATACACCGTTCTTCTCGCCGGCCTTCTCCATAAGGGAGTTCAGGTCAGAGAGGTTGCCGCGGCGACCGCTATCGAAGGCGCGCTCGATAGACTGGAAGTCAGCGCCAATGATCTCTTCGGCGTAGGCATTGGTGTCATCGGCCGTAAGAGCGCGGGTAGTGGCAAACTTCCGGAAATGGTTTGCGGCCTTAGCGACCTTAAGAGAGCGCTCAGCTGAGAGACCAAACTTACCCTTCACCTGTTGCGCCATCTCAAGCACCAGGTACTGCTCAACGACAGCTGCCCGTCTCAACGTGTCCTTGTTAGTGAGAGAAGTCTCAGACAGGAGCAGCTGACCATTGGCAACGAGGCCCCGGCGAGTTTCCTGAGGGAGCTGGATTTTTGAGTAATCGATCAGGTCGTTGTGGAACGCTGAAAGGACGTCAGCGTAGCCGCGCAGGCGCGGAGTCTGTCCAATGGAGAGACCGTAGCTGCGAACAGACCCGAAGTCACCATCATCGTAACCGTCATCGTAGCCGTTCCGGTAGCCGCGGGTGTACTCAGTTCTAGCAAAGGCAAGACCATCGGCGTAGCCGTCAGCATCTCCATCGGTGTACCCTTCATTATAACCAAGCTTGATTCCATCCTCTTCACCGTCGTCGTAACCGGCGTTGTAACCATTTTTGTAGCCCTGAGCAAGACCAGCGATATTACCGGCGGTGTAGCCCGCGGTGTAGCCACTCGCACGACCGTCGGTCACGCCTTTATTGTAATCCGCTGACGAGAAATAAACGCGAGCGCGCTCATATCCGTCACGGTCACCAACCGCATACCCGGCGGTGTAACCTTCTTTGTAGCCGTCGGCCTTACCAGAGTTGTAGCCTTCAGTCCGGCCTTGAGTTTGACCTTCGGCCTTACCCTTAGCGAAGCCCTCGGCGTACCGATCCGTTGTTTTGCTGTCGTTACAAGCGACACCAAAGCAAAGAATCGAGAGAGTAGCGAGCGTGGAAAGGGCCTTTTGCGCTTTCATGTAATTTCCTTTTGTTGTCATATCGTTCTCCTATCAAGTTGGCTCCCTACTCCGTGGGAAGGTTAAAACTAGTTCAGTTCATAAGTCCGGATAGCAAAGGTATTGTCTTCAAGGCAGAGGAAGACATACTCGTAGGCACCACTGGCCGGGTTAAACACAGGGTTCAATGACCGGCAGTTGGAGGGCACGACCACCGAGTTTCGGATGCTCGAAACGAGGTCGCCGTTCTGCTCCTCAAAGAGATAGACGCGGTTGCCGGTGACAGGTGTCGCGTCCACAAAAAGTGCCGGCCGCTGCTGGCCGCCCCGAGTGTAGGTCACAGGGAAATAAAGCTCAGAAAGAAGACGCTGTGACAAGAAACTGTACCGCAGCTTAGGGCGTGTCGAGCGCTTCTGAGTCGCACCTGCCGTCACAGCGATGAGCTCTTCCCGAGACTGGATGACTGAGAAGCGGCTACGATCCAGATCAAAGCTCGCCACGTGGCCTGCGACAACGTCGGCCTCAGTCTCATGGCGCAGAACGAACTCACCAAGCTGGCCTTCTGTACGGGTGAACACAAGCTTAGCGCGAGTTCTATCGTAGACGTTAAAGTAAACGTCACCTGTTACAGAGAGACCTGCAGGAGTGAGCGAGAAGAGCGAATCCACTTCCTCAGACTGGAGGACCAGCTGTGGGAGCTTAGGGCCTCGAGAGACGGCCTTGGTATCATAGGTCTGGATGAAGAGCTGACGACGAGTACCTATGCCTACGGAGAGAAGAACCCGCAGGACACCCCGAGCACGGTCAGCTTCCGAGGCAGGGAGGACCTGCTCAGTCTCGACTGTCTCGAACCATCTTGAACTCAGATCCTTTTTCACTTGCTCCTCCCAGACGTTAGTCGTGAGGGCGCGGACGTTAAACTTATCACCGGCCGGTTCAAGGAAGTACAAGCGCTTCTTCCGGGTCGGATCCAGGCGCTCCCAGGTCGTGATCGGTTGATCGGCCCGAGGCAACATTCCCTTAGTGAAGAACGCCGGGACGAGGATTTTTCCACGGGCCGGATCTTGATACTGAACAAGGAGGATGTCGTTTAAACGCTCGACGAAGAGATCGAGATTTAACCGGACATGCTGAAACCCAGGCCAGAGAGCATCCAGGGACTCATTAAAAAATGAAAACTGGAAGAAACGTGTGCCGTCTTTCTCGCCGATGGACTGGACAACGTAGTCCTCTTTTCCATCGAAGTTCAGGTCTGCACGAAGGAAATTAACAACCGAGAGAGCATCGATGGAGATCTTCTTCTTAGCTTCCTGGTAGAGATTTCCAGTTTTAGTAAAGATTGTAAGCTCCTGCTTCTTCTCTTCCCGGAGAGTCCGGCGGAGGTAGAACTCGTGCTTTCCGGTCGCACGCCAAGATTCTACCGTCGAAAGAAGTGGCACCAGGGCCCCCTCACGGACTGTTCCTAGCGGAACTGGCCGGTCAGCGAAGCTAAAGGCCAGGCGCTTCCAGTTCGGGTCACTCCGGAGGTCACGGACCACCGGGACTTCGTTGGTGTAGGTTGCAGTGATGCCATTTTGCTCGATGATCACGCGGAAGCCCGCCTCGCTCTCGCCATTGAGCTCGCGCAGATTCACGTCGAACTGAACTTCCCGGAACTCGCCCCGATTTAAGGCGTTGATCCGCTGAGCTTGGGCAGAGAAAGCAATCACAGGCGAAAGGCTTTCAATTCGTACTGAGATATCAGAGACAGGGAGACCAAAGTTCCGGATAGTGACAGCGAGCTTAGAATCCCGGGAATCACCACGGAAAGTGAGCTGACGGATGCGTTTAAAGACGGGCCGAAGCACCGGTGCCTCGACTGGCGTGCTCAAAGCTGCGAAGGTGGCAGCGCCGCCTAGGACATACTTATTTCTTTCGGTCAGGGCCCGGGCCTGGTAGAGGCGAGCGAAGAGATCGTCGATCGTGAGGTTTGGTTCCCGTGCCTTAACAGCAGCTATGAGTCCTGCAACCAGAGGTGCCGCTTGCGAAGTCCCAGAGCGCAGCTCAAAACCAGCGACCGCAAAGAAGTCAGGCTCGAGTGCGGTAGGATGAAGGCCAAGGATCCCTTCACCTGGAGCGGCAGTATCCACGTGGCCACCGAAGTTAGAGAACGAGGCGAAGCGGCCGTCGATCGTCGTGGCGCCGACACAAATCACGCCATCATAGGCGCAGGGATAGAGCGGTTCAGAGGAATTATTGTTACCGGCAGCAGCGACGATGGGAATATTGCGCGAGAGGGCGTAGTTGACCGCATCCCGAAGGAGCTTCGTCTCGAGGGCCCGTGGCCAGCCCAGGGACATGTTGATGACGTCGGCCCCATTATCTACGGCATAAACGATTCCACGTGCGAAGGATTCAGAGCTTGGTACGGTGGAGGTGGAGTTTGAATCCTTCATCACCTTAATCGGCATAATGAGTGCATTAGGAACAACACCGGTCATTCCAACGCCATTATTGAGCGCTCCGATGATTCCAGAGATGTGAGTGCCGTGACCATCAAGGTCACCAGGGTCTTTGGCCCCATCGGCCTCAATCGACTCCGTAAAGTTCCAGCCGTGACAATCACCAGCAAGCTGATTTCCATCGTTGTCAACCTTGGGGTCCTTACCGCACTCGCGCACGTTTTTCCAAAGGTTACCCTGGAGTTCAGGGTGATTGAGGTCAACACCGGAGTCGAGGACGGCGATGATAGGTCTTTTTTCAGTAACGGCCCCGGCCAGAGCGGACCAGCCGATGTCTTTGCCCGAAACTCCCTTCAGCGGAAGGTTGTGGATGTCGTCTTTCTCACGAACCAGGGTCTGCCCCTCATTTAGAAGGCCCCACTGGTAAGGAAAGAGCTCATCTGCTACCAGCGCTCTCGCCCCGTCGACGGGAATCACAGAGGCCTGGGCGACAGCGGTGGTCAGGAGGATCGTCGTGATTAGCTTTTTCATTAGATTAACCTCGTCATCATCCAGTAGATGAAGAATTCGCCTTCAAGCATTTCGGTCTGGCGCTGGACCTGAACTAAGGGCCCCAGGATATTGGGCGAACCGAACTCTCCAAGGGAGTTTGAAACCAGGGCCCGGTTACCATCCTCGTCTCCTTCCCGGAAGCCATCGATGCGGGAGTTCACAAAGATGTTCTCCTCACTCCCCATGAGAGCCACAAGACCTTTAAGATTCAAGCGATGCTCGGCCTGGGAGAGGGCCTTTAAAAGATACTTGTTCGCTTTAACTCCCTTGCCCTGGGATTCATACCGCTTGGCGCGGGCGAGGAAGCGGAGGAAGCGGTCAACACCAGTCTCGTTATCTTCAACCGAGGCAGGATTAATCATAAGATTTAGCTGTACCTGATTTTCACGGAAGATCTTCTTAACATCATCCTCTGAGAGCGTCAGGAGGTGCTCTAATCCCTTCTGGTAGAAAAAGATATTCAGAGAAAGGTTGTAGAGAAAGATCCGTCGGGTGTCGTTGAGAACCGGAGCGGTGAAAAAATCGTGACGGTAGCGCTGCTTTAAGTTCTCCATCAAGCGTTCAGCTCCAGCACGGTCGATGCTCCAGCCGTTGTAAATCCGTGAGAGCTTAACGAAAGGCTCAAGTTTTCTCCCCTCAGAAGTGACCTCTTCATCAAGAGTCAGGAAGCGAGTCTCAGCGCGACCGCGGAAAGTGTAGCCCGGGTTGTCTCCGCCTTCAGAAAGACCGGCCTTACGATCAAAGAGAAGATTCACCCAGTGAGAGATCGTAGCATTGACATAGCGCTGGTAATTGCGACCCTTCGTAAGACCCTGGTACTGGCGGCGGAAGAAGCGCTGGTCGCCCTTAGGGTTAGTCACAGAGATATCGGTTGCTGAATTCACCCACTGCCACTGCCAGAAGAAGAGGTTCAACCGCGGGTTACCTTCACGGAAGCTGTGACGGACGATGTAGGGTTTATATTTTTCTTCATCATCTAGATCTTTGACGGATGAGAGCACAATGGCCCGGCGAAGGAGACCAGCGTTTCGAATAACGTCTGGATTCCGCGGATTAAGGTTCATGTTATAGTATTTGACTCGAGCTCCACCCCGTACACTTTTAAACGACACAGAGAGAACTGGTACCAGAGTGTCAAGGTCGAAGCCGACAGAGAACGATCCCCCATGGCCCAGGTCCTTGTAGATCTGAAAATCGTGCTCACTGCGGCGGTGGACATGGAAGCGAGAGACGACGTTATAGCCTGAGACAAGACTCAAGGAGGCCGAAACCCATTTCTCGTAACCAGCACCCACACGACCACCAATGTTGGTAGAGATCGCGTCGGTGACAAGGATTGATTCACCTACGTTCATAGAATCTTTAAAGGGCTTGAGGGCCGTTTCGATCTTTTCGGCCTTCGCATCCTCAGAGGCATTCGGGTCGACAGCGATGCTCGCTGCTTCGTGAAGCTTCTTGCCGTAGTCAAACTGAACCAGAGGAACGAAAATATTTTTAAAAGGATAACGAAGGGAGCGCTGGATGGAGGTCACAGGGCGAAGGTGAGCATAGGTCCGAACGAACTGGGCCTCCCCGGAAGCGAAAGCGGTAATAGGTGTGGGTAGTCCCATCACTCCGACAAAAGCACCTGCTCCTACGGATACGCCGACGACATCGGCCAGCTGAACAAGGTTATCTGTTCCGAGGTATGTCCCTGTGACAATGTTTCGGGAAAGGATAAGCTGACCACGGAAAGTCGGGAAGACCCAGCTCTTAAGTGGCACTTCCATAGGGATCTGATCTCGCACTGAGCGCGCAACTGCGTCGTTGATCGCTGTCTGGAAATTGGCCTCGTTCATCGCTTGGATGTCTGTTCCAAGATATGGGAGTTGGTTAATTTGAGAAACTGTTAAATCGAGAAGAGTTGACAGGACCCGGGACTTCACAAACGAGCGCATCTCTGAACCAGCAAGTGGTGAATCCGGGTCGCCATAGGCAAAGCGGGAGGCGTATCCAGGCCAGTTTTGCTGGGTGAGCTTACCGTTAACGAGTTCAACGCCGTTTGAGACATTGGCAGTAACTGGCAATTCCTGAGCGTCCACTCTAAAGAGTTTTGTCACAGAGTTTCGGCGCGAGATGAGCTTTTCCACCAGGATCTGTTGAACTGGCTTAGGTATGAACGTACCCTCGACGATCTCGGTCCAGTCCTGACGGGTCAGGCGCTCAATCCGGCGAGTAATCCAGCGGGCGTCATCCCAAGTGCACTGAAACTGATTGAGTTGGTCATGAAAAAGTGTGATTTGGTTACCGGCGCGGACACCGGCATTCCAGCGGAGCATATTAACTGATTCGGTGAGGTTAACGATGGTAAGTGGCACTGCCAATGAGGAGAGGAGTCGACGCCCCTGGATCATGTCGGAGGTCACGCCCACAGCAAGGTTGTAGATCAGGTGGTTGGAATCCATGATGATGAGATCCTGGAGCAGAAGCTTGTTATCACTAAGCTCCTCAACCACCCAGTTCCTCGGTGCACCTGCGAAGGCCACGTTTTCGAGGTAAGAGAGGAAGCCTTTTTTCTCAGCATCGTTACGAAACTTAACGATGACCCGAGGAAGATATTTGATGTCCGGGATCTGGTAGCCGATTTTACGGAGAAGGTTCTTCGCCAGGAGGACCGAATGAACGGTCTTTGAGAGCATCATGGTGTAGAGCTTGCCGTCGTCACCATTGCGGATATTGAAGCGGAAGATCCCCGACGGAGACAGAACTGGTGAGAGGTAGCTGACTTCATCCATATCGAGGACAGGATTTCGATCTGCCGGGAGCTGAGGGAGAAACGTGTTCTTCCAAAGATCAGAGGTCTCAGGTGGGTTGAGAGTTGAAATATCAAAACGAAAGCGCGTGTCTTCGAGGAGCTTGTGGACTTCATCCGGAAGAAGAACCTTACCCCGATGAACCAGATCAACAGCGGCATCGTTCATGTAACGGACTGGAATTCCGGCCTGCTCCTGGGCAAATGCCAGTGAGGTAAGGACAAAAAAGAGGACAGGCCAGATATGCTTCATGAGAAGCTCCTTTAGGGTTCTGATCCACCTCTTAATGAAAATCTGGTGCCACACAGGGGAAGACGAACGGGAGGGTAAAGGGTAGGAATCTGGAGAGTCTTAGTGAGGCGGCCGTCTTTTTTTTTGACGGCCGCTCAGCATATAGACAAGGCCAAAAGATGCAATTGGTCCGCTGAAGTTATTTCCCAGCGCTTCCCAGATCTCAAGCAGGCCGAAAGTGTCCTAAAAGTCGCTCGACTGTTTTCCAGTGAAGGTATTGGAGTTTTACGTTATAAGTTACGTGGTGGGGAAGGCCTGCACTAAAAAAAGTATAGCCCAAAAATGTGTCACTCCATTCAATGGGCGATCCACAAGCTTAACATATCGCTTTTAAAATCCTATGCCCCATGCCCCTAGAATTCATAGGCCATCTCGGTCATGACCGATCCTGCCCCACCGATGTTAGGCTGCTTCCAGCCCAGGAAAACTAGAAACTCATGGACCGGACGGAATTGAACTGCGTAGATCGCAGCCGCATAGTCATGGTCGCCAGAATACCAGTCAATAACACCCATCCAGTGCTCACTCCAGCGATGCTCGAGCCCTAACATGAGACTTGGCACATTCTGACCATAGACGGTACGGTTGGCATAGCTGAGGCCCTGTGTCAGCCGAACCCCGATGCGGCGAAAATCCTGGGAAACCAATGCATAATGCCAGTGAGCGAGAGGTCCACCGACAAGGCTCGGGCCTGCCATCTGCCCAATCGCCCCAACGACTTTCACAAAGTCATTCTCTTTAAGCGTTCTGTTCTTTTTATAACCCAGGATGAGAGAATCGTTTCGATCATTGCCTGAGTTTGAGAGGTTGAGCACAGAGACACCAACCTCAAGGGACTCTGAGACTCCATACGTTGAGAAAAGAAATCCCGAAAGCTGGTCACCGAGTTTCTCAGACGTATTACTCTGAAGCTCGAAAGCTATCGCTTTTTTTTCCTTTGGGGTGGTGTCTGAGCTAGGGATCCCCACTATCAAAGACTGTGCCCTAGTGAAGTTACAGAAAAAGCCAACTAAGAGAAAGATGGAAATGACTTGAAATTTCATAGGGTTGTTTTAGACGATTCATGAAAGTTTAGCTAGTCCTATGTGTACAAATTCAAAATATGTTATGAAATGAACGATTAAAATAAACAAAAGCATTCAGCTACCAGAGCTAGAAGGGGACCTTTTTATTTTTGCCGACGATGCACATCGATACCCTTGGCTATTACTCATTTCCTAGAAGACACCAATTAGAAAATAACATTAGTCCTGTACCTGGCAGCGAGGAAAATCTTTTTTCAATTCGGCGAGGAGGGCCTCAAGATGCTCCTCCCCTTTTGTTTCAAGAGTAAAGATGACGTTCGTGCCACTTATGCCAAGGTTCCGAGAGTCCCGGTCATGTACCACTTGGAGGATGTTTGAGCCATGGCCCTTAATCACGGCCGTGATCTGGTGGAGAATGCCAGGTTTATCCGCGATAGGAACAGAAATACGAACTTTCCGATGAGACTCAATCAGACCACGGTCAATGATACGCTCAAGGAGATTCACATCAATGTTCCCTCCACAGATCACGAGCACAACTTTCTTTTGCTTAAATTTTTTAGGATCCTTTCGGTGAAGCTGATCAAAGAGAGCTAGTGGTAGTGCTCCGGCACCCTCAGCAATGACCCGTCCCTTTTCCATCAACTGGAGGATCGCCCAAGCCAGTTTCTCATCATCTACAGCATGAGCGGCATTAACAACTTTTCGCAGGGACTTCAACATGTCAGGCGCCACTTTCTTGACCCGAATACCATCGGCAAAAGTCTCGGCGTGCTCGATACTCTTCACCTTGCCCGCCTTGAGGGAGTCAATCATAGGACTGCAACCGGTGGCCTGGCCCGCAATCAGCTGGGCCTTGGAGTGATGGCCTTGAAGGACCTGACCCATCCCTGAAACGAGACCTCCCCCACCGATCGCCGAGAAAACAAAGTCCATATCCGGTATTTGCTCAAGGAGCTCGAAGGCAACAGTT
The DNA here is from genome assembly GCA_027487685.1 of Pseudomonadota bacterium. Classification (GTDB taxonomy): domain Bacteria; phylum Bdellovibrionota; class Bacteriovoracia; order Bacteriovoracales; family Bacteriovoracaceae; genus Peredibacter. The sequence continues at coordinate 9,365 of JAIYDC010000008.1, forward strand.
CCCTGTCCCGCGATAACTGCGGGATCATGATACGGATGGACGAAGACCATTTTTTTCTTTCGCATAAGTTTCTCTGCGTAGGCGAAGCCTTCCTCGATACTCGCACCGTGCAGGAGGACGCGGGCACCGAGGGCCTCGGTGTTCCGGATCTTCGTCAAGGGGGAGCCCTCGGGCATAATGATCGTGGCCTCTACGCCAAAGCGCGCCGCAGCCCAGGCGACACCTTGGGCATGATTTCCTGCGCTCACCGCCAGAACACCCATTTTCCGCTCGGCCGCCGTAAGCCGGGAGATCTTGTAGGTTGCTCCCCGCATTTTAAAGGAACCGATGGGTAGCATATTCTCCAGCTTCAGATAGACCTGACACCCATACTGCTTGGAGAGCCATTCGTTAAAGACTAGCGGCGTGGGCCCAATGATCGGTTTAAGAACGCTATAGGCATGGGCGAAATCGGACAAAGGGAGAAGCATAATTAACCTCTAAAAAAGATGTGCCGAAGATCCCAGAAGACCTGGCCCGACAGAAAAATGAAAATGGTACCGGCGGCACGCAAAAGCCAGCGGTCGGCAATGTTCCGGAAAAACTGTGCCAGGAAATAAAACAGTCCGCAGAGTCCCGCGGTGATGATGCCTACGCCCCCCGCCGAGACATAAGCTTCAGGGATAGTACCGAAGCTTAAACCGGAAGCGAGCGCATCGATGCTGGTCAAGAGTGCCAGGATGAGGATCGGTACAATCCCCCACTCGAGTTTCCTCTCGTCCATCTTGAAGCTATCCTGGAAGCACTTTAGGGCCAGGAAGAAAAAGACGAAGGCAACGATCAACTGGAAGTAATGCCCAAAGGCCGAAAAAGTGAAAAGAAACCCGCCATAGGCGCCGAGCCACAGCATAAGGAATTGGAAAAGGCCAAAGGTTACCGAGACGAGCACACCATTTAAGAGCTTTTTCTGCACAGGATCGTGCTCGTGCATAAGTCCCACCGCGAAGGTCACAACGGCTGCATCCATCGCCAAGGCAAAGCCGAGGAGCAAAATTTCCAAAGTTAGCATCTGTAAGACCTCTTACGGTAAGAAGATTATTTCACCATCTATCAGGTGAAAAAGCAAAGTGATCATGCTACGCTTTCCCCATGAAAGGATTCCAACGGCTCATTTTTTTCTCTATCCTGAGCACCTACCTCGTTATTCTCGCGGGTGCAGTTGTCCGTGGAACCGGCTCAGGTTTAGGGTGCCCGGACTGGCCCCGCTGTTTTGGGCAATGGGTGCCACCCATGGATATCACCGAGCTCCCTGATAACTACAAAGAGATCTACAAGATCGCTGGTAAAACAATCGCAGACTTTGACCCTTTCAAAACCTGGATCGAGTACATTAACCGTCTCATGGGTGTAGTCTTGGGTATTTTCATTATCGCCCTCTTCGGCTCCTCTTTCCGGATAAGATCCTATGAGCGCAGTATCCCGTGGTTTTGTGCTGGACTCCTCCTCCTCATCCTTGTCCAGGGGGGCGTAGGGGCGCTCGTGGTCTCGACCCACCTGAAGCCTTTTATCATCACAATCCACATGTTCCTGGCCGTGGTCCTCCTCTTTGGTCTTCTCTACCTTCGGAAGTACTGCCAGGATCTCGGGGATACATCCATCGTTCAAAAAATCGACCGCAAGGGTCTCATTGTCAGCCGCGTCCTCGTTGCCCTGACCTTTTTCCAGGTGCTCTTAGGAACTCAGGTACGGCAGCGAGTGGATCACGTTCTACGGGATAGCCTTGAAGCGACCACCGCGACAGTCATGGACTTTCTGGGCCCGGTCTTTTACGTGCACCGCACCTTCTCCCTCGTCATTGTCATTCTCTTCCTCTATCTTATCTTTCATTTCCACCGCCACCGCTTCAACCGTGGCGCCTTCTTCTTGGCCCTCATGGGTTTTTTGTGTGTTTGCGGCAATATTGCTACGGGAATCACCCTTAACTACTTCGGGTTTCCGGCCAATGCCCAGCCACCTCATCTTTTTTTCGGAATCATGACACTAGGTTTCCTCTACTCACTTTCCCTCAATCTCCGAGGGACTCTTCTGGATGACTAAAATTTCGAAAAGGCTTTTGATATGTTAGGACTCCTCGCCCTCGGCTTAACTCTCGTCATGATTTTCACATTGGTCAAAAACGCTCTCATCGGCACCCAACTGAGGGCCAGGGACTCTTTCAACGGAACAGTTGAGCTACTGATCCCCATCTCCACCCACTCAGAATTCTACCTTGAGCCCTGGATCCGTAACCTATCCCAGATCCGCTCGGGCAGCGGTCAGATCCGTATTCATATCCTGATCGATGGCCACCACCCTGCAGTCAACGCTTGGGAGGAACTGCGCCAAAAGCTTCCCTACGTCGAGATTCACACCTACCTCACAAGGCCACTTGGCCGAGAAGGGGTTCCTTGGATGATCGAACAAATCGCTCCATCCGTGACAGCGGATGTGGTCATTATCGGCGACGCAGAGCTTGTGCCAACCGAGGATGCCTTCACCTCCATCGGCAAGCTCGTGACTGAGAAGCAGAAGGCCTACTTCGTACTCCCGCAGACTCAGAAACTTAACGTCCTAGGGGAAGCGATCGCATCGCTCAATCCAACTCTCGCCCTTGCGTCCGTCTTTGGCTTCCGCAAGATCCGCAGGAATGTCTCCCATCCTCTCGTGAGTATTGCTCAAGGCTGGATGGGAATGCCCCGGGCACTCTTTAAAAACTTCGACTGGTCTAAGGTCAATATCCCCTCCTGGAAAGAAGCACTCGCCAAAGGCTGGGACTTAGAGAATAAGAGCTACATCCTCGCGTTCGGAGAAAAGCATCTTCTGCGCTACTATCCAGAAGACGTATCGATCCACGCCCTGCAAATCAAGACCAACTGGGATGAGTTCTGGAAGAAAGGTGACCGGACGGGACTCTGGCTCTTCCTGGTCGTTCTCTTTATCTGGTCATTCCCGGTCTTTTTCTTCCTGAGCCACCCTTTCTGGTCTCTTGCGAGCATCATCCTTTTAGTGCTCTACCGATTTTTTACTAAAATCGTTTTTCAAGAATCCTTCAGTGCGATGCTGCTGCATCCGGTGGCGGTTGTGGTTTGGGTGGGGACGTTTTTCTGGTGGGCCTTTGAGGGGCTTCAGCAGAAGTATAAGCAAACCACTTAAATTCAGATTAACTTACGCCAAAATCTTTATCTATCTTGAAGGTGCAATCCTAGGAACTAAGGTCGGATTCCATTGCCCATCGCCTTCTCGCCTTCTCGCCTAGGGGGAATACCTTGACCGGTTCCAGGTCTTCTCATCCTGAGGAGTTCATGAATCTGACTTTGGGTCTGAGTAAGCTCACCTGCTTGGTCCCCGGATTCCTCGGGTGGACAATCCTCTCCCTCGGAGGGAGAAGCGACAGCGGGCCTCGCCTGTCCCAACCCCATGGCCCGCACACCTTTACGAAGGCAATCGTTGGCCATCGCCGCCTGTTGTGGGAGATACGATCGTTCACCCTTGTCATTCAACCGACTTCCGGAGCTTAAAACCCCAAGGCATCTCCTAGAGAGACCAGCCTGACTCGGCACCATGTCCTTCAACAGCCGTAGGCATTCGAGAGCAGAGGCGGGCTCGACACTTGCCATAACTTCACAAATAGATCCGAGTTCGGGAGTTATGATTCCGTTTCCTCCAGCATTCAAGGCCTCTATGACATGAGAGCTACTTGTAGATGAGAACACTCTAGCAACTCGAAGCACTTCGGGCCGGGATTGGTGCCTTAGAGATAAAGTCATGCAATCAATAGTGTGCTGCACAGTAGGGTTCCCAATGTTCATTAAAGACCCACATAAATCTGAGACCTCTTGGCGGATGGTGACATTTGCAGTAGCGCGAAGAAACTCAAGGCCCCGCCGAGGGTCATAATTTGTAACTCTATTCGCTAGTCGAATGGCCTGGGGATCGAATCGTTTTTGGGAATTGAGTAAAAGGCACTCATCCCCAGCGGTCGTATCATGAATTTTAATCCTGTCACAAAGAGTTCGAACCTCTTGTGAATTCTGGGCGTAGGATGCAATGCTCATGCCTAGAAATAACAAGTAGCATAGATTTTTCATAGAGACTTTTCGGTTAAACGGATAAGATCCTTAAATCAAACGAGTCCCGGGGATAGACTCAACCAAATCCATGGACGTTCCGATAAGAGAAGAAAGGGACTCAATATGAGACTTAAGCTTTGCCTTCTCCTAAGTATCTTTCCACTTATCAATTCTGCCTTCGGATCATGCCGTGAGGGGCAACGTTTTACCTGTTTTATCCCACAATTTGAAAGGATGCTTAGATCTTGTAATGCCAATGATCCTTACACCCTTCAGGAACTTGAAGCGGCCAGAAAGTTTGCCAATGATAGAGGGAATCAATACTGTCGGGGTAATGGAACAGCATTTCAAGGAGATGAAGGAAAAGCTTGTGGCCTGTTTAACGAAGTCTACAATTGCTTTAATCTTCGAATAACCTCGCAAGCTCAAGCAAACCAGGACCAAGCAGAAATGAACGCACGGGTAGATGCCATCAGCAGAGATTGCAGCACAGGAACACTCTCGGAGCAAAGTTCTTTAATTGAGGTCCGAGTATTTCTTGGACTCATTTTGAATAGAAACTGTGGGGCGATGCCAAGAACCACGGCCTTAAGAGAACTTTGCGATAAAACTCGGAGCGCGAATACTTGCGTTTTGGGCAGAATCGAGCGCCTGGGTGAAGTGAATAACAGTCCGCGGGATTCTGGCAAAGATGTTCCTTCGAGAGGCACACCCTACCCAAGCAGTAGATCTAGAGCGGCCCAACAGTAAGCTCACTACCGGAACAATCTACTTCGCGAGTTTCAGAGCAAGCTTGCATTGAGACGAAAGCTTCGCCCTATTTTCCATGAGGCAAGGCTTGAGCTTAGCGATATCGCTAAGGGAGCTCGGTCCCATGACTAAACATACTTCTGTAACATTCCGATAGGAAAAAAAAAGGGGCTCTATGAATATGCGACTCTTCACGCTAGTAAGCCTAATCTCTACGATCACATTTTCTTCGGGCACATTTGCATTTTTTGGGAGCAATAAGCATCCAGAGTACGACACCTACGAGATCGAATTACGGCATTGCAGAGAGGGTAGTCCCTAGAACGAGGAAGAAGTTAGGGCCCGAGATATGGATGCTGGCAGAAGGTATTTTTTTGATTGCCCAAATAATCCGAGGGACAGAAGCCGTCAGAGGGTCGCTTGGTGCAGCCTTCTTCGTGATGTAAAGAGTTGTTTCGCTCGTCGAGTCCAAGCATTGCCAACCCAAGTACCCGCCACCCCAGAGAGGACCGCAAACGAGGCAGTTGCTCGCTTGGCAGGAATACATTCGGCTTGTTTAACGGGTGCCTCCATGGAACGTGGGTATTTGGTAGACTCTAGAAGCTTTCTCGAGTCCTTCCTGCGCACTAACTGTCAACCAATGCCGACGGATGTCAACCGAAAGATGTCCTGCGAAAGTGCACAAACAGCCTCTGAATGCATCCTTCGCAGGATCGATCGCTTAGGGAATGTGAACAGAGACAACAGAATCGAAGGAAAGCCTGTTCCTGGTACTGGTACTGGGTTACCAAGGCAAAATAGGGCCAACCCTCAATAGGCCTTTTGCACATGCAACAGTCTACTTCGCGAGTTTCAGAGCAAGCTTACATTGAGACGAAAGCTTTTCCTTATTCTCCATAAGGCAAGGCTTAAGCTTACCGATCTCGGTGTAGCTCTCACAGGCCTTGAGC
>JAIYDC010000031.1 GCA_027487685.1 Pseudomonadota bacterium
CTATTCCGGGAAAACCAAAAGTAAAAAAGGTCTTGCTGGACTTGATCAAGAAGAAGAACTCTTTGACGATAAGGCCGCATCTCCTGATCAATCGGATCCACTCGCTGAGAGAAACGAGGAAGAGAGAAAGCGAAAGAAAAGCGGCGCTATCGATGAGGCACTTGATGGTTACTATTCCGGGAAAACCAAAAGTAAAAAAGGTCTTGCTGGACTTGATCAAGAAGAAGAACTCTTTGACGATAAGGCCGCAGCTCCTGATGATTCGGATCCTCTCGCTGAGAGAAACGAGGACGGGAGAAAGCGAGAGATAACCGGTACTACCGATGAGGATTATTCCGGTCGTCCAAGTCCAACCTATCGAGACGAGGCGATTGATGGTTATTATTCCGGACAAACTAAGACTAGAAGTTCCTCTCCAGAGGCAAATATAGAAGATGAACTTTTTGACCTTACACAGGGAGCAGATCAAGAAGGTGGTTATGACGAGGAGCAAATCCCGAGTCACCTTGCGGGGAAGCGTCAGCATGATATCGAGACTTCAGCTGACCCCGCTTCGGGGAGAACGAGTCCTGCTGACCGCCTACGAGGTCATTATCCTGGATATCGATCACAGGACAGTAAGAGTTCTGAAGGCGGGCCCTTTGACCAGCTTAGGAAGTCGTTGCCTCCAGTTATGCAAGCGACAGTGCAGGGGAGCTCATTTCCGTGTGAGTTCTATGATTGTTTCGACCGCAAGCTCCTCTGCCGGACCTCCGGATCTGCGCCCGCTCCAGGAGTTGAAGTCGAACTTCTTGTCACTCTGGATCAGGCCAGGATTGAGCTTCGCGGCTTTGCCTCGGACAGAGAAGAGATTCTCGGAGGAATGATTTTTAGCGTCGCGCTTACTGGTGAGACGCTCCGGAAGGTCGAACTTTTTCTAGTCGAGCTGGCACCTCTCTCCGCCTTAGCGGAAGAGTACTTTTCCATCGTGAGACGGGTGTAGCCGATGTCGGAAACTTCCTGGCAAATCATGATCTGTGAGCCAACGAAGCTAGGGAGAAGCCGCCTGGAGAGCATCCTTCGTTCGGCGAAGGCCGATGCCGTCATCGACTCCGTGGCCAATGTAACTCAACTCCGTGAGCGGCTCAAGACCCAGGCGTGGGATATCGTGTTCTTCGATCCAGATACGGATCCGGGGCCCCTCTTAGATCTGCTCTCGGGGGTTCGATCCTTCCTTGTGGCGGTTGGCGGTAAGAGAACGGAATCCGCACTCCATCGCCTGGCCGAGGCGAGGGTCTCATACTTTATCGCTAGGCCCTATCCTCCGGAAAAGATCCTGACCTGCCTCGAAGGTTTTGCCAGTTTCAAGAGTTCCTACTTTGATCTCATTTCCAAGGCCCGGGAGCTCATCGACTCCGGAGATCTCCGGTTGGCCAGGGAACACCTCGAGTCGGCACAAGCACTCCGAGAGACACCTCTCGAGGCTTGGTTTTATCTCGCCAGAGTAGCTTTCCGGGAGGGGCGGCTTGAGCAGGCAGCGCAGTTACTTGAGCGCTGCCTGGAAGTAGATCCCTTACACTACGAGTGCCTGAGGGAATCCTTCGAGGTTTTCATGGAGATGAAAGACTATCCTCGAGCTTTCGAAAGGGGGAAGGTGCTTCTTTGGAACTTCCACCGGCCAGAGGCTGTCATCTCCCGCACACTTCGCCTGGCGGTTTTTCTTAAGGCCTTCGATGAGATTCCGCAGCTTGAAGCTGCGGCCTCTACTCAAGAGAGTGGTGACGTTCTTAACCACCTCGGATCAGCTCTTTTTGTGTCCGGCAAGCACTACCTTCTCACGGCCCAGACACCTGAGGCCCTTCGTTGCTTTAAGCTTCTGGCACCGTTAGGTGATAGATACCCTAAGTTCCTGCGGGCGACAATCTTCGCACTGGCGCGCTTTGGCCTAAGGGAAGAGGCTTTTGAGTATCTCCGTCGGATTAAGAAAGAAGAGACTGTGACGGTAGAAATCTGTAGCTTCGTTTTAAGTACTAGTTCGACTCATGATGAAAATTACCGTCGTAAGGGCAGAGAGCTTTTCGAGCTTTATGGTGGAGAGGATCTGCAGGATTATCTGGAGCGTCTTGAGGGCCGGTAAAGACCAATGGCGATAGTCGGGTAAGTAATTCTCTCCTTGGGCCAGACCCTCGGTTCGCCGATAAGTCCAGTATGCTTGAGGCCATCGACTCACTCGGAAAAAATGCTCTTGATTACTACCGCTCCTTCAAGGATCTATTCGTCTTTGTGTATTTGAGTTTCCGCGAGGTCATTCGTCGAGGACCCCGAAATCTGCAGCCGATTTTATTTACCATTGTTTCTCAGATCTACTTCACTGGGCACCAAGCACTCCCGCTCATCACTTTTCTTGCCCTCGCCTCAGGGAGCATTATTGTCCTGCAGTCCACGGCCCAGCTCTCGCTCCTTGGGTCTCAGGAAATGATGGGGAATATTTTGGTGGTGACAATCATCCGCGAATTAGGTCCTCTGCTTACGGCGTTCACTGTGATTGCCCGCTCCGGAACGGCGGTGTCGACGGAGCTTGGTTCCATGCAGGTGAACCGCGAGGTCGAGGCGCTGCGGACGATGAGTATTGAGCCCCTAGGATTTGTTGTCTTCCCAAGGATCGTTGGAGGAGTCATAAGCCTCGTAGGTTTGGCGTTTTACTTCAACTGCATCGCTTTGGTGGGTGGATTTTTTGTTAGTAACCTCGTGAGTGAGCTCTCATTCTCCTTTTACATCGAAGTGCTCGCCCAGGCGATCACTCCCGAAGACTTCATGTTGAATGTGATCAAAAACGGTGCTTCGGGACTCATCATCTTCAGCATTGCCACCTACCAGGGCCTCAAGGTAAAGGGCGCGCCCCACGAAGTTCCCATCGCGACAACTCGGGCGGTAGTTAACAGTATCATGGCGGTCGTGGCCTTTAACCTTACTGTTTCAGTTTATTTTTTCACGAGGGGCTTCGCGTGAAAAGGCTCTCCATCTCCCACATTTCTCTCGATAACATCTGCTTTACCTATGAGGAAGCAGCACCGGTTTTTACAGGACTGTGCCATACCTTTATTCCTCAGGATGTCCTCTTCCTTCAGGGACCTCGTGGTTCGGGAAAGAATACTCTTTTGCGCTTGCTCCTGGGCCTTGAGACCCCAACCTCCGGCCGTTACCTCATTAATGGCGTGGTGGTGAATGAGCTCGGTCACGACGAATTTGCTTCTTATCGGCTTAACTTCGGCTATGCCCCGGATGTCGGAGGCCTGATTAATAACCATACCCTTTATGAAAATTTTAAGCTTCTCCTCGACTACCATGATGTGGGAGATCCAAAAGGTCGATTCGATTACATCAGTTCGCTCTTTGAGCGTTTTGATTTGGGTGGCATCAAGCACCTGCGACCAGCATTTGTTTCCTCCACCGCGCGCAAGGCCGCGGCCGTGCTTCGTGCCTTCGCACTTCGACCCGAAGTCCTGATCCTCGACAATCCGGGCCAGGGGATGAGTGTCGAACATATTCCTGTTCTCGTGGAGTTGATCCATGAACACCGGGCCCATCACGGACTCAAGTACGTTATCATCTCGAGCGATGACGTTGGTCTTCTTGGTCTTCTCAGGGGACGCATTGCCCGAGTCATGCCCCAAGAGCTTCAGATGGCGCCACCCCTTAGGAGTACCGGTTAATGAAGTACAAATTTAATCCGTATGAACGCGCCGTCGGCCTCTTTCTCACCATGGCCTTAACTGGGTCCATCGCCGTTGGGATCGGAGTCGCAGTCAAGAAGCAATGGTTTGAAGAGCGCATTCCTTATGTGACCTACATTGAAACAGCGGCAAACCTGCGGGCGGGAAGCTCAGTCTTCATGTCCGGTCTAAGGGTAGGTAAGATTGAAAAAATAGAGCTCGATCCGGTTTATAAAGTGAAGGTCACCTTCACCGTGGTCCGCGAATACACGGGCCAGTTGACTCAAGGTGCGACGGTTGAACTTGCAAGGCCCTTCATCATCGGCGATAAGATCCTCACGCTTGTGGCGGGAACTACTGATGCCCCTCAGCTCGCGCCGAACGACGTGCTCCCGGTTCGAGAAACTCTTGATATCCTAGAGGCCCTGGCAGGGAAAAAGATTGAAGCGGCACTCGCCAAGGTGGATGGAATCCTGACGAACCTGAATGCGACCCTTGAAATCGGCCGTGATCTTGCCCATCAGGTGGGTGATAAGAAAAAACTCCGCCGTGCGATGGAAGATTTAACATTTGCTTCTGGTGAAGTTCGCAGAGTGTTACCGCATCTGACGGGCAAAGTTCCCGGAGCGACGGAGAACCTTAACAAAACTATCGACAATCTTGCCCAGATAACGACTGCGGTGAAAGACCTCCAACCCGTCGGATCGGAGAAGACCATTGAGCTTCTAACAGAGTCTGTTATTACGCTTAAAGGAATTCAGAAGTCCTTCTTCCTTCGAAGTAACGTCGAAGAGGTACGCGAAGAGATAGCTAATAAAGAGAAAAAAGCAGAACCACGTGCCCCAGCTTCGGAATAGCTATAAACGTTTGATCACGTGATAACCAAAAGGCGTTTTGACAGGCCCCGAAACCTCCCCCGGCCTCAAGGCAAGAACGGCCTTCTCAAACGCAGGAACCATCCTCCCACGTGGGAACTCGCCGAGGTGACCGCCGGAACTTCTGGAAGAACAAAGAGAGAAGTCCCGAGCGAGGTTCTCAAACGACTCGCCTGCTGCGAGTTTCTTACCCACGTCTTGCGCCTCATACTCGTGCGCCACAAGGATGTGTTGAGCGGAGAGTGTGCTCACTCCAAGTGCTGCTGTAAGCGGCAGAAGGCCTTGTTGGATTGCCCCATATAGGTTATATAAAGTAGTTCTTTGGTGACCGGGTTTTGGCGCATCCAATAGACGTAGACCGGAAGTCCTCGGTCGTCGTTCACGACCACGCGCCCCGTTTGCTCGGCGAAGGTCAACTTGCCGTAGTCTCTCCAATAGGGAGACATTTCCCGGCGCGCAACAGCGAGGTTCCAGTCCTTGAAGGCATCCCCGTTACCGAACCAAGCAAAGATAGTCGCGAAGGTGCTCTGGGCGTTTTCTTCATCGATCAGAACCACCGCATGATGATCATAATTAGGATCGTACTGGCCGATGTGGTTACAGACACCACTGTAAACGGCCGGAGATTTCTGGGGCACGACTCCGAGCGAGAAAAAGTCAGTGACGAGCTGCTCCTGGGTCTGGGTGCATCCTCGGTAGCAAGGATTGGGGGGCGTTGATGGAACCTCTGCAGCAAGAGTAAAAAATGAAGATATGAGAAGGACTACGATAAGTGCTTTGATAGTAACCTCACTGGTTGATAAGAAAATTGTAAGCTTAAAGGAAAGAAGTGAACAGTAGGAATCCCTTGTACAGGTGGTCAGCAAAAGATGCGTTGCATGGACTTCAGGAGTTTCGTGACGGCTTCGTTTTCGATGGAATAATAGGAAAAGTTTTTCTCTCGTCGTACTCTTAAAAGTCCTTCCGCCTGCATCCTGCGAAGGAACTGAGAGGTTTGTGACTGTGATAGGCCAACCGCCTCATGAATTAAATTCACGGATTTTTCCCCGTCACTTAAAAAACAGAGGATAAGAAGTCTCTGCGGATGAGAGAAGTGTTTCATAAGACCAGCGACAGCGTGGCATTTATTCTGCATGAGTTTTAAGTCCATCAACTACCTCACTACGGATTGGATTATATTAGCTGCTGCGACCAGAGCGACAAGAGTGAAAGTTACTTGGCGCAGCCGAAGACGCGAGTGCTGTTTTAAAAGACGCATAGTTCGTTTCGCCACTGCCCCGGCAACGACCGTTCCAAACAAAAGAGGCGTGAGGTCGTTCCAGGTGAGAAGTCGAACGGCCGCGTCGATCTGGAGCCCCAGAGTGACCGAGGAGATTAAAAAAATTGTTAAAAGCCCGGTCGGGATAACTTCTTCGTAGCTTTGCCCTGTTAGACGCAGAAGCAAAGGGACCAAGAGGACACCTCCCCCGAGTCCTGTCACTGCTGTGACCACCCCAAGTATGAGGCCTGCGATGATAAGGGTTCCTGGATGAAGTTGGGAACTGTCCCTCCCTGAGGAGTTGTGGGGCGGTCCCCAGACTTCTTTTAGACCCGCCAGCACGAGGATAAGAATGAGACCAGCAGTAATAGAGGCAGGAAGGTAGGGTTTCAGAGGAAGTGCCAAGGCACTTGCAATGCTTCCCAAGACGCTCAAGGAGAGTGCTGTTTTGAGATCAGGCATCCTACCCTCAAGCACGAGGTTGAACGCGGCAGCTGTTGATACTGCACCGAGCGAGAGGATGGTCGCGTCTTGTAGCGTTGATCCAAGCAGTGCTATAAAGAGGGGGATCGCGATGAGAGCTCCTCCTGCTCCTGTCATGCCTATCGTTGCCCCTGTGATGAGTCCAATAAGTCCGAGCATATAATCCACCTCTTGACTGGTTCTTGAATTTAGATTATTATAATAATATAATACTTAGTGGATGTATACCAAGGTTTATTATGAATGCGGTCTTTGGAGGTGCTCTTATCGGTCTTGCTGCAAGTCTACTCCTGCTAGCGAATGGTAAGATCTCGGGGATCAGTGGCATTGTAGCTGGAGCGATCTCTGCCCAGCGGGGCGAGTTTTGGTGGCGAATCTTTTTCCTTGGGGGTCTGATCTCAGGAGGTCTCATACTCCAGATCTTTGAACCTGAGGTATTTAAAGTCACAACTCGGGCATTGCCCTGGGATTATATCATTGCCGGTCTTCTGGTTGGATTTGGAACACTCATGGGCAACGGGTGCACCTCTGGCCATGGAGTCTGTGGCATCTCGCGGCTTTCGCCCAGGTCATTGATGGCGACATTCACCTTTATCGTCTTTGGGGTCATATCCGCCAAGCTCTTCGACTGGCTGCGGGAGGTTCCATGAAGAACACTGTTGCTTTTGTGACTGGACTCATCTTTGCAATTGGTCTTGGTTTATCTGGGATGACACGGCCTCAAGTCGTTAAAGGATTTCTTGATCTAGGACCCGATTGGAATTGGTCGCTTCTTGGTGTTATGGCGGGAGCGATTGCTGTTCATGGGATTGCTTTCCAATTGATACGCCGAGCTCCTTCGCCTTTACTCGCTCTAGGATTTGATCTACCCATGAAGACGAAGATCGATTTTCGGCTTATTTCAGGTGCCGTGATCTTTGGGATTGGCTGGGGGTGGGCGGGAATTTGCCCCGGGCCTGGACTTGTTGGTGTTGCCTCTGGGCAGCAGGAGTTTCTTCTCTTTGTTGGTGCCATGGTAGTTGGCATGAAGATTTTTCAAATGGCTTCCCGGAGGTTTATCTGAATCAAATCATTTTCCATCAATTGTTTGAGAAGGAATCATCGACCTATACTTACCTTCTAGCTGATGCGGTTTCTAAAGAAGCAGTTTTAATCGACCCTGTCATTGAAATGGTCGAGCGAGATCTGGCCCTGCTTCGTGAGCTTGGGGTCAATCTAAAATATGTTTTGGATACCCATGTCCATGCAGATCATGTCACTGCCTCGGGTGAGTTGAGGCGGCGTACCGGAGCGAAAATTGGAGTGTCATCGGCCTATGACCTGGCCTGTGTGGATCTGCATTTAAACCATGGCCAGGAACTCAATATCGGTAATTTGCGCATACAAGTGCTCCATACTCCCGGGCATACCAGCGGTTGCCTCTCCTACGTCATTGGAGACAGAATCTTCACTGGCGATGCACTTCTGATTAGTGGCTGCGGGCGGACGGACTTTCAGGGAGGTTCTGCCGAGCGCCTTTATGAAAGTATCAGAACCAAAATTTTCACATTACCTGAAGCGATGATGATCTTCCCGGGTCATGATTACAAAGGATTGACCCATTCGACAGTCGGGTTGGAGCGACTTCATAATCCTAGACTTCATGACAATGTTACTCGCGAGCAATTCGTGGAATTGATGGGGAATTTGAATCTTGCCTATCCGAAGAAAATCAAAGAAGCCGTTCCGGCGAACCTCGCCTGCGGCCTTCCCGACCTTTTTGCACCTATGGATCCTCAACACCTGGAAGGGGTACCTGTCGTGACAGCGCCAGAGATCCGGCCTCGGCTGGGACAGATTTTATTCATCGATGTCCGTGGGGATGACGAATTTAATGGCGAGCTCGGACACATCCCGACGGCCCGCCTGATCTCTCTTGGCGAAGGGTTCAGCGAGCGTTTGGCAAAGGAGAGTAGGGACTTAGAAACGGTCTTCGTCTGCCGATCTGGGAAGCGTTCATTAGAGGCCGCCCGACGAGCGCAGGAGCTAGGCTTTACACGAGTGTACAGCCTCGCTGGTGGAATGGTTCATTGGAATGAACTAAATCTTCCTCGGGTTAGTGACCTTGGGGGATCATAAGCTTATGGATATAAGGGGGCTTGAAATTTCTGATCTCACCCTTGGGAATGGTAAAGTCATCAGCAGGGGTGCCCTCTGTCTTGTTCATTACACGGGCCTCCTCGATGACGGCACGAAGTTCGACTCCTCGCTGGATAAGGGGAGACCCTTTCAATTTGTTTTTGGTACCGGAAGAGTGATTAAGGGCTGGGACTTAGGTCTCATTGGGATGCGCGAAGGCGGGAAGCGGAAGCTATTTGTGCCTTCGACTCTTGCCTATGGTGACCGGCAGATCGGCGGGGTAATAAGTCCCAACTCCAATCTGAATTTTGAAATCGAACTTCTAGAAGTGCGTACACGAGATTAGGCTTGCGCAAAACATATAACTCGAAAGCTGCGTCGAGTCAGATTATATTCTCCTCACAAAACAAACGGGAATCAAAAGATTCCCATTCAAAACATCCTGAGGAGGATAACATGAAAACTTTCTTATTCGTTGCTCTCATCGCTCTTTCTGC
>JAIYDC010000042.1 GCA_027487685.1 Pseudomonadota bacterium
ATAAAGAGCAATTCCGGTTATGCTCCCATCGTCTAGCCCGGTCTAGGACATCGCCTTTTCACGGCGGTAACAGGGGTTCGAATCCCCTTGGGAGTACCATCTTATAAAAAAGCCACCTTCGGGTGGCTTTTTTATTTTGTCTTCGCTAAAACCCAGACCATGAACATATTGGCCATCTCCCTTATTTTATTTATTGGATCATCTTTAACTCACGCAGTAGGCAAGGTGACTTATCAATTCAGCTTTGAAGGGAGTCATGACCGAGTCCAAATTCTGGTTAATGGCTCGAAGCGGATTGAAGTGGCGGCCCCAGAAATTGCCAAAGGTCTTCATCTTGTCACGGCTCAGTCTATCGCAGAGAAACTTGGCGATGAAGTGAAGTCCCGAAAACACCTCTTTAACTTCACGAACCCAGAAGAAACTCAGATTGAAATCACCTCGTCTAGGAATCATCTGATATTTTCCTCATTCAAGAAAAACGGTGCAACGTTTGCTCCCAAGAAAGTTTCGCAATTTGTGATCGGAATCGCAGACCAAAGAATCTGGAATCTGCATGGCTTCAATTTCAAAGGTACAAGGTTTGAACTAGTCTCACCAAAAAAATCACCCCAGATCGCACCTAAGGGCTGGGAAGCAAGTATTCGTAGGGTATGGCAAAAATACTTGCAAAGATTCGGTTCAGCGACAGATCATCTTGTCTTTGTAGATCTAAAAGGACCCATCTCCGGAGGACCACTTGGTGAAAACGTTCTCGCCTTCTTCGCAGATGATAATCTACCCCTAGAAGTCGTCGATGATATGGAGGCGAATCTAGGTTGGAAGCCACAAAAGTCAACCCGCGCCTATGTCAAAGCTCATTATCCAAAATCTCATGATCAATGGGGGGAATACTTGCTGGGAACTTTCTCCCACGAAATTGGCCATCTGTATTTTGGTTTTGGTCTAACCCGGGAGAAAGTCTCGTCTGCCGATGAACTTTGGTTTTCGCTGGGGATGGGGATGCTCTATGACATGCAGATCACTCATGAGCTCACTGGCAATGAACCACAACTCCTCGTGGACGTAGTTAACCAGTGGGAGAAGAAGATCTCCCAATTGAAGGATGTAGACCAACGGCTCATTGGCCCGAACCGAGCTGCGGACCAAAATCATAAATTTGACCGTAAGAAAGTTTTTGGACATGGGAAAGCTGCCTATTTTTTGAAAGAACTTCGAAGGGTCATCGGCCACGACAAATTCGACGCTGCTGTTCTCAAGTACCTCAAGAAATGTGGAAGTTGTGATCGTGGCTATGAAGAATTTAAAAATTACCTGGAATTCAGCATTGATGCGATTAATAAGCTGGAAAATAAATATCAAATAAGGTGATTGGATTATTTAATGGGTGTCGAACGATGAGACAGATGGGATGCATGTAAATTTTACCCCAAGAACGATCTTAACAAGACTGCAAGATTTTACGAAATGTATAGCTCCCTAAACTAAGGAGCCTCCATGAATTTAAAATCAATAGTCCCACTCGCCATCATCGTTTCTTCTTCCCAAGCCGTCGCCATCGACACTTCCCTTTGTCCTAGCAGTCTCAGCGTCGCGGCGACGGTCACAAGAGTTAACGCTTCTTCGATCTACAGCAAGGTTCCTGGTTGGAAAGAGGCGCAAAGTACGCTCTCAAATAATCGAAGTTTCAGATCATCATTTCGATTAATGAGAAAGACTCAAAAATCTTGTATTTATGGTGACCGAAGCAACAACACTGCAACATTAACAACTGCGACCTTGATTGACCCTGAAGTATCTGAAGGTACTACCAGTAATGACATCGTCATATTGAACTATTCTATTGCGGGCTCTTCATTCGTTAGCTACGTTGCCGTAAAGAGCTACTCCATCTCAGGTGTCGCACTCTGGACGGATCCATCTACTCAAAAGATCAAAACTAAACTCTTCTCTCCTGACTGGAACCGAGCAAGAGACTTCGATCTTGGCATGGTTGCTGTTCAACTGAGGTAGAAGACTATCACCTATTTCAATCTTCAGATTTAATAAAAAAGCCTCGACCGCAAGGCTTTTTTATTAAGACCACCCATTAAGATTACTTCTTCAAGGTCTTTTCTACCTTTTCGGAATGCGAGGTACGAGTATTTTATCCATGACATTCGCTTGACTGAATCCAAGAATGCCATCGTGGATGGATTATGGAAAACTTTTGAGGCAGGCCCTGAGTCTTACCCATCATGCGGGCTTTTCCTTTTCCTAATGATCAAAGTCGATTTCATCTGGAAGCTAAAGCTATCGCTGGCATCGGTGCCAAGGTTTGGGGGAAAATCTGATCATGGCCGGAGCTTAAGCTGGGTCAAGACCTGCTCTGGCCAGCGTTAGCAAGAGTGATTCAGAGATCTGGCCTTTTCTTTTCCTGAGGAACTAAAAGATCTTCGAGAAAAAAAGCGGAAAGTTCAGATCGATTACCCAGACCCGACTTAGCATATATCGCCATGGACTGAACTCTCGCTGTTTTCTCGGTCGTACTCCGAATGTCAGCAATTTCTTTAGAACTGAGCCCTTTGAGAAGTAGGAAAGCGACCTCTTTTTCCGCTCCTGATAAGTTCCAGTTCGTGAGTTGCTGATCGATAGCTAATGAGAGCCCTTCTACATATTTTCTATACTCCCGTCTCCACTTCTGCGCCTCCTCTCGGTACGCATTGAGTTCTTTAGTGGTTACCAGCAGGGTATTCTTCACCCGAAATGAATCCCTGAGAAGATAGAACATCCCAAGAAGAGAAAAAAGCCCGGTCGCTCCCTCAATAAGCAAATGCCAGAAAACTACACCTTCTTTGAGGTCACTCAAGATATCGGCAACAACCAACAGAAAGACCGCGGCCAGGATGCATAAAATTATAGTCCGGTCTTTATTATTCACCTGCGGATCCTATTAAGGTTTTCACTACTCCCTAACTTGAGTTGTGCCCCGAATATGCTGAGCGAATTTTCCCGGAGGTTGTAGTTTATAAAAAGATAGTTCGAAAACAACCCTAAGAGAAGAATGAATAAGACTGCCGTTATGGGTTTTGATGACTTGATTGCCTCCTCTGGCGATCCGGTTTGTTTTTTCCCATCTATCATACTCATACCCATGCCATCGCGGTAACGGATACCGTGGTGGGCCACTCCAGCCACATGAAGAATGACGGTGATCAAAAACCCATTCGCTAGAAGCTCATGAAGATCTTCATAGGTCTCCTTTTGACCTGAGGTCATAAGAAAACCGGTGACAGCGAGGCCAGCTGCAAAAGCGAGCATGATCAAACCTGACCAGCTTGACGCTGGGTTACGTCCCGACCAAGACCTATTGTGAGGGCCAAAAAGCGACTTGAAATAATCAAGCAGGGGCGGTGGGCGTAGTTCGAAGGAGGAAAAGCGGGCATACCGGGGGCCAACAACACCCCAGATGATTCTAAGTCCCACGATAAACCCCATCAAGAGGCCCGCGATCATATGGTAGGAAAACACGATGGACTCATCGTCCACGGTTTTAGCAATGGAAAATGCCCCTATAAATAGTCCCACAAAGCACCAGTGAAAGATTCGGGTCGGTAAATCATAGACTAAGGTCTTACGCATAAAGGCTCCTTCGTTCTCTGAATATCCCTCTAACCTTAAAGAAACTCTATGGGACAAAAGGCTTAGTTGAGTTTTTACATGCGCTTAGACCCTATGACCAATGCTCTTATTGAAGTGCCTTGCTACCTTGTGGAAGGGGCAGAATAATTTTGCACTCGATCAAAACTAAGGAGAATAGGATGCGCTATTTGTTAGGAACACTCATCTCACTGATGACATTTTCAGGAGTCGCACTAGCGAAGAAAAACTGCACTGACCTTTCGCAGGACAAATGGATGAGCGAAAAGGATTTTAAGAAAAAAATGGAAGGAGAGGGCTATAAAATCAGGAAATTTAAACAACCGGGGACGTGTTATGAAATCTATGGTCAGGACAAGTCAGGGAAAGAAGTTGAAATCTATTTCAACCCGGTGGATGGGACTATCGTAAATAAGAAGATCTAGATCAGGATTAAAGGAATTTTAAGGATGCAAGCGGAAGATACGAGTAGGGGTATGAAGGGCCTAACCTCAATTGAGGCCAAGATGAGGCTCTTGACCTATGGTAAAAATGAGATCGTCACCCCGGCCATAGGATCCCGCTTTCTTATGCTCCTTCGGGTGGTAAAAGATCCCATGGGCCTCATGATGCTGGGCCTGGCGGTGATCTACTTTCTGATCGGCGAGAAAACAGATGCCATCATTCTGCTGGTGGCCTACATCCCGATAACCGCCATCGACGTCGTCCTCGGGGTGCAGGCTGAGCGCGCTATTGGTCAACTCAAATCAACCTTCTCTCCCTCTGCTAAGGTCTTCCGTGATGGTGAACTACGAGATGTATCGATTCTAGAGATTGTTCCAGGTGATTTCATCGCACTTGAGGAGGGGCAGACAATACCCGCCGATGGTATTGTCTGCGAAAGTGCTGGGCTCAGAATTAATGAAGCTGCTTTAACTGGCGAATCTGAACCAGTGGATAAAATGGACCAGGACGAAATCAATGCTGGAACTAGCATCATGGCGGGTCGGGGTGGACTCCTGGTGACAGAAACAGGGGCAACAACTAAATTCGGAAAAATTCTTAACATTTTAAAGGAGTCAAAAGAAGAACTTAGTCCACTCCAGCGAAAAGTTAACACTCTGATTAAAATTATTGTCCGCATAACCGTCGTACTTGTCGTCTTTTTGTTTGCCATGGAGATCATCAGAGGAAAATCAATCCTTCAATCGATTTTGAT
Organism: Pseudomonadota bacterium; assembly: GCA_027487685.1. Lineage (GTDB taxonomy): Bacteria > Bdellovibrionota > Bacteriovoracia > Bacteriovoracales > Bacteriovoracaceae > Peredibacter. The sequence goes on from JAIYDC010000042.1 coordinate 4,835, forward strand.
AGCTCTCACTTTTGGCCTGGCCGCAGTCCCAGAGGAATTCCCGCTCGTCTTTACTCTTTACTTAAGTCTCGGCGCCTGGCGGTTGGCCAAGACTGGAGTCCTTGTGAAATCTCTTCCGGCGGTAGAAACCTTAGGTGGAGTGGATATTATCTGCACGGATAAAACAGGAACACTGACAGAAGGAAAGTTTCAGCTCACAGAATTAATACCTTTTTCCCCTATGCCGAGAGGAGAGCTCTGGAAGTTTGCGGTACTGGCCTGCGAGCCAGTCATAACGGACTCCATGGAAAAGGCGATTTTCGATAAGGCCTTCATAAGGCCGGACTTATCAAAGTGGACCCTGGCCAACGATTATCCCTTTGAACTAGATGGCAAGCACATGTCCCATGGATGGCGAGAACAGTCTGGGGAAAATCTAGTGACAATGAAGGGAGCAGTCGAAGGAGTCCTCGCCCATTGTCTCGTCTCGCCCCAGGTTAAAGAGGATATCCTCAACCGGACAAAAGCACTTTCATCCGAAGGATTTCGATTGATTGGCCTGGCCGGTAAACGGGCACCTCTCATCGGAATCAGAGAGCGGGATGAAGAGAACCTCACGTTCCTTGGGATTCTGGTCTTTAGTGACCCCATTCGAAGTTCGGCTAAAGAAGCTATTGATGCCTGCCAACGGGAGGGAATCGTCGTTAAAATGATCACTGGAGATCATCCTCTCACGGCCCACGCCATCGCAGATCAATTGGGATTAGCTCATTCTCATGATGCTCTCTATAGCGGTGTCGACCTCTCGCGATTGAGTCACGACGATCGGCAGAATGCTTTTCGAACGGGTGCCATTTTCTCGCGGGTAACTCCGGAACAGAAGCACGAGCTCGTTCAGGCACTTAAAGACCAGGGAAAAATCGTTGCGATGACAGGCGACGGCATCAACGATACACCCGCCCTGAAAATAGCTGATATTGGTATTAGTATGGGAGAGAATGCCACCGACTCGGCCAGGGCCACATCGAAACTTGTGTTACTAAAAAATGACTTCAATGGCATCGTCCAGGCCGTCCTTGAAGGCCGCAGAATCTTCTCTAGCCTCAGGAAGAGTTTCTCTTATCTTGTTTCGTTCCATGTACCTATTGTCATCCTCGCCTTCGTTCCGCCAGCACTAGGGTTGGGAGATCTCTTTCTCCCGATTCACATTATCCTGCTCCATCTCATTGTCCATCCTGTTTCCGCATTTACATTTGAGAATCTTCCTTCTGTAAAAGACCAGAGGAGTAGCGAAATTTTAGACAAGACCACCCTTTTCACTTCCATACTCTCTGGCCTATTGCTCAGTTTGAGTGCCCTCATTCCCTTTCTCTTTTTTCGAGAATGGACCATAGAAGAGAAGCGGTCCTTCTCGATTCATGTTTTTCTCTTCGGTAACATTGGATTAATTTTGCTCGAAACGCTTCCCATTTTTACGCCCCGTCTTTTTGTTACCATTTCACTACTCATCCTTTCCTCAATCTTAATCTTTTTTCTACCGGTCATATCCGGCACCTTGCACTTAGCTCCCATATTACCGAATTGGTTTTATGTTTGTTCATTACTTGGGATCGCGTCATCAGTTCCTGCCTTCATGATTCGAAAACCGATACGAGGTTGATCGGTCCCTAGTGCGATACGTGGAGCGCAAGATTATCTAAAGAGATGCTGGGCGGAAGACCTAGAGGGAGTCCCGGTGCTATCGTCGTCGCGGGAATTTCTCCGGATTCGATCCGGCGGGCATAAATCATTCTCTGTTCGATATACCTGTTGAAGAGGTTTCGTTGGACCTCCGAGAGTCCTCGATAATCCTCTGCGGCGCGTGCGAAGGCGGGTATCCTCAGATAGCGCTCGCCCAGAGGCTTTCCGGCCTTGATATCATAGAAAAGGTGTTCAATCTCTGCAGTTTGACTAACCCTAGGGCCCCGGATTTGAAACTCAGCCTGAACACCACTTCGGTAGCGAATATTCATGTGGAAGGCCGTATACCCGCTGGCAACTCCATCTGTAGCAGAATTGCGAACGACGATTGGTTGAGGGATCATCGCATCGGGCCCACCCGTTTGCCTTAGGTGCGCAAGATAATCAGCATCGGCCCGCACAATTTGCTGGACCTGGGCATCATTTAAATAAGGAGGAGCTGCCCCATTTCGAGGCCTGTAGTTAAGGATCTCAGTTACCCGGTTGCCGTTACGAATATCAATGACAACCTGATCGACAAAATCCTGGATAAGTCGCGGCTCAATCAAACCATTAGCATTGGCGCGAAGTGTAAGCCGTGCACCGATGCCATCACCAATGGCTTCGAGAGAGCGATTTAATCTATCAATCCCCGGTTGACCGTTGGTAAACGCAGAGAAATCTTTCCGCAGGAGCTTAGTTAAAACAGAATCGTAAGTCTTCCCACGGCCACCGAAGTCTCCGAAACGAGCGTAAGAGAGCCCCAGGTTGCGCACCTCACGCCCCTCGAGGGTTGCATAAGCGCTTGAGATCTCGTGAGCGTACTCTTTTATCCGCTCAATGTGTGCGGCCCCTCGCGCTTGAAGCCAGGCGGCCCGCTGCTCATTAGGAATATTAGTCAGGATGCCTTTGATAAGATTCGATGCAGGTGTCGAGGTTTGTGTAGGTCTAGGGAGAACACCTTGGATATGCGGCGTCTCGGCCGGTAGATTGTCGTCACCTATTAGGACCGCTCTCGGAGGGGCGGTAGGTGATTCAACGGTGACAAAAATTGAGCGACCTTCGCTTTCGGTGGAGAATTTGAAACCTTGAGTTCGGACCATATCTTCAGAAACAAATTGGACTGGGACCTCATCTAAACGACCTGATAGCCTCATCGCTGCGAGACGATGGTCATCAAGGGCCCAAATTCGACCTTCCGTATCCCGCCATACCCGAATGGGAGGAAGAGATTGAATGCTTAGGGTGCCGTCACGCAGGGCCTGTGCGTTTCCGAGCACAGTGGATTGCCCACTTCGGTTATCAGCGTTGGCCAGGGAGAAGCGGATCTCACGAATCCTTACGTTCGCAGGCCCCAGCTGTTGACCGCGATCAAAGGTCGGAATCTTAGGTCCCTGACGTTCTACGCCGTGGAAACGAACGAGATTACGGTTGAGTTCCTTAGTCTCATCAGGTGTCCAGCGTATGACCCCTCCGTGTTGGAGCCCCTGAAGCTGGGCCTCTAAAGTGATTGAGGTTTGACCAAACTCGGTCGACAAAGGAACGAATTGTCCTGTCTGAAGACTACGAAGCAGTGGAGTCAGGCAAGACCGACCCGCGGCTGGGGATTCGGTAGCATGGCCAGGGACAAATGATCCCAAGAACCCAGTCAGCAAGAGGGTGGCGAAGAGTTGCATTTGCATGACCTGACTTGTGTTTTTAAGCATATATCATAAGAAGTTATCGTCACCCACTTGGAATCAAATTAGAAAAATCTTAAGAAATGGACTTGTGAGAGGCCACAAACCAGGGCCCTGGGAATTCAAAGACCATTGCTTCTAGTTTGCCGTAGTTGCGCAATAAATTGGGAATGGTTGCATTGCAACCGTGCCATAGGGCCGGATGTCATTTAAATTACTTGCCCAGTCGTGGTTGTGCTGCCAGAGTTTTTCCAAGCCAATTGCTGATCTTAAAAATCTCGAGAAAGGCCTCCTAGACAACAGAAACGATTGAAGTCTGAAAAGAACTCTTCGCAGAACCGCTCAAGAGGATATTTATAATAAGATAAAAGTTATCTCATTCGAAGAAAAGCTTGGGCTGAAAGATCACGTAATTCTCCGTTTGGAAGGCGAAAAACCAGAACTCAAATAAATCCGTTGTCGACTCAGGGCCATGGCCCGCCTCCTGAGAAAGAGCCTCCACCAACACGAAGATCGGGAGAAGCTTAGAAAGACGAGCTGGCCAATAGGACATAGCCCCTCAGAAAATAATGAGTCATAATCGCTCAGAAACAACAAGATGCACATGAAATGTCTATTATCTAGACATTTTAATCAAGCTCATTCAAATCTACACACTCTATATCTAAGCACCCCATTCTTTGAAATAATGGAAGAATATGAATACAACATGGGCACAATTTAGGAGTGATAAATACTTTCTTACGAAGTACTTCCTTCTTCATTGGCTAGTGCTATCAGGGTTAATAGTCTATTTAACTTTAGGGCATAAGATTAGCTTCAATTTCAATCTTCAATGGGAATATCTGTTGATTCTGCCGTTTTGTTTTTTTGCGGGAATTCAAATTCCAGTTCTCATGCACAACTGTACTCATGGAAACTTCAAGTCTGAAACCTTAAATGTTATCGTTGGCGAGTTGACGGCCTTCTTTTGCCTCATGAGCTTAGGAATAGTACGTGTTAACCATACTCTTCATCATGCATTCTCAGATACTAAAGATGATCCGCATCCTCCAGGGAAACAAAGTTTCTTACGTTTTTTCGTTCAAAGTCAGTTTTCTGGTGCAGGAATCATTGAATCAAAATTTTTGGAATTTCATGGCAGAAGCTTTGCCCATATCGCATTATTTAAACTCAATCGGGCTCTTCATTTCGGAAGCTATGGTCTACGAATTTTTGCTTGGTACCTAATTATGGGTCCGGAACTATTTGTCTCATTTTATATTCCTTCGTTCTTAGTTTTCTCTTTTGGCTTTGCTCATGTTAATTACATTACTCACTCTCACAAAGAAGATGGCAACATCCAAATCCTTAACAAAAATGATAACCCCTATTACCGTTTCGTGAATTACATCGGCAGTGGAATTTACTTTCATTTAAATCACCATAAAAATCCTAAACTTGTTAATCCAATGTATTTAGGGATGAGGTCACGCCCTCAGCACGCAATGAGATTTGATGATAAAAGGGAATCTGTATGAATCATTGGGTAAATTTTAGAAACGATCGCTTTTATCTTCTAAAGTATCTTTTAGTACATCTAGCATTTATTACTCTAGTCGTTTTATTTCAGTGGAAAAACCTTAATCTCACAGAATTCCTTACATTTAACCCAACTTGGTATCATCTTCTACTGTTGATCCCTGGCCTAATTATCGGAGTTCAGATCCCGGTTCTTATCCATAATTGTGTACATAAAAATTTGCGCCCCAAGATGGCCAACACGATTGCTGGCGAGCTTGCGGGGTTTTACGTTCTATTAAGTCTTGCGGCCTTCGAATTAAATCATATTATGCACCATTCACATTCTGATACAGATTTAGATCCGCATAATCCTCACAAAAGAAATTTCTTCACTTTCTTTCTCGCCAACAACTTTGGGGGCGGCCATGTTGTTTATGCCATGTTCAAGAAGTATCACGGTGACAGTTTATTCAATAAGTATCTTTTTGCTTTCAGCATGTTCCTACATTTTTTAAACGTTCCACTGCGTCTAGCTGCTTGGTTATTCCTTTTGGGACCGACTCTATTCGTTACGTTCTTTGTGCCATCATATCTTTTTCATATGTTTGTCTTCTCTCATATTAACTATGTTACTCACGAGACGAAAGAAGATGGAAGTGTTGAGCTTTATAACTTAGATTCAAATCTGTATTATAAATTTGTTAACTTTTTTGGAAGTGGTGTGTACTACCACAAAAACCATCACTTGTTCCCATCTCGTTATAATCCACAACTAGGACCAAGTACTTCGAGGTTCTTCCGTTAAACGATAGGTTGAATTATTTTTTAATTTGAGCTACCTGAGCAGCATATTTTTTAGCAGCGGCGAGATTTACTCTACCCCAAAGCTTTATCAAGGACATTTTTGAAGGTCCAATGAGTTTGAGATTCGCTTTAATTAAGGGTGCGTGAGTGGCCGAGTCGATGTAAGTCATGGCCAAGTGAAGAGCTGTAATCCGAGTATGCATGTATTCGGTCGGTCTGTGACGATAATTACTGACTGAAGGAATAAGTAGTTTAACAAGTAAAAAAGGAGCAGGCGTAAATTGGGCTACGAAGGCCATGTTCCATACTTGATAAAGATCGGCCCACTCTTTCGGACATGGACTCACTAGGTTGACCGCATTTCCATCACTCGAGAATGACGACGGCGAGCCCTTGCTGCAATTAGGATGATAACAAATTAATGGAATTGTTGCGCGAGCGTTATCATAGAACCCAACCAAGAAATCAACCATGGTCGCCTCAAAAATATTAAACGAGAGAATCCACTTAGCAAAACCAGGAGATAGTTTATTTTTTCTCCGAGCTTTAAGAAAAAGAATGACTGGCAATTCAATCGAATGAAATTTGATAACCGCAAGGACATTACTGAGGCGGTAAAAATTATTTTCTTTCCTTACTTTCCAATAATGCTTAATCAGCACTTCAAGAAATTCAGTGTCCTTTCTCACCAGAGAATTTAGCTTATTCAAGCAATAGGCAAAGCTCAGTAAATACTTAAAATAGTCATGCGTAAGTAGAGTCGAACCATCTTTTAGGGTGAAAGGTGAATACTCATAGGCCTGATCCCAAGGAATTTGATTCAGGAGATCGAGAAAGTATCCATTATCCTGAAGCGCCTGATTAATTTCATCCAGAAATGCGATAAGGTCTTCCCGCTTGAATGTGGCCGGGATGAGGTCTGCTTGGTATTTCTCAAGATAATCCAGGATGTAGAATTGCTGATAGTTCTCAAGCAATAAAGAATTCCACTCTTCAAGAGAAGTTAATGAGACCTGATCCTTCAGGGTCTTCACAATAGCATTAAATTTTTGAATGGCCTCTGAATGCAAAATAGACCTCAGAATATCTAGAGTTCCACTTTCTATTATCCAATGATATGCTAGAATTTTTCAATGAAGGGCAGGATCTTCTTTTTTTGTTCATTCGCTTTAAAAACCATGCAACGAAACATGGGAAGGACGATATTTATTGTTCTTTCTGTAACCGTCGCCGCATGGGCATCTCTGATGGTCGTGACCGTGCTTAAAGGGATGAGTAATAACCTCAGAGATGCCGTAGTTAAAAACAACGTCGGCGATTTTCAGTTTCAAGAACTTTCTTATGCCCAGTCTTCACTTTCAGGACATCCCCTGGAGTACACCTCCGACTGGGAAGAGCGCTTAAAACAAGAGAATATTCAGAATCCCTCTCCTGAACTTGTGATGGAAGGTTTTCTCTCAACTCCTGAGGGAGATGCTGCACTAACAGTGCTTGGGATTGAGCCTTTAATGCATGGGAAATTTATCCCACTCGAAAGTTCTATCAAAGCTGGAAATTTTTTTAAAGGTACTGATCCCAGACCTGCCGTCATTGGAGATGAACTGGCAAAAGAGTTCAAACTCACAGTAGGTGAATCTCTCGTTTTAAACTTTCAGGATCATGAGGGACAACTTCGCTCGGAACAAGTTACCGTTGTAGGAATTTTCGATTACAGTTCACGAAGCTTTCAAGGACATTATCTCTATCTTCTGCAAAGAGACTGGCAGGAACTTTACTTAGGCACATACAACGGGAAAATTCTTTTTAACCGTATCCCATTTATGGGTCGTAATCTTTCTATGGATAATCTCGTAAAAATTGGAGATGGCCGAGGAGTCAAGTTAAAAAGCTGGCAAGACGAGAATCCCGAGATGTCGGTGGCGGTGGATTTCAATGACCTGATGATTAGATTTTGTCTACTCATCACCTCTTTCACCGTTCTGCTTACAATCATGGGCCCAGTTCAAATTTTGTGGGAAGAAAGGGCAGCTGAACTTAAAACTTTAAGGATACTCGGAGTAGGAAGACAAGAATTAATGAGTATAGGGCTCATTGAATTTATTCTTACCTTCTTTATTTCATTTTCTTTGTCGCTCTTTTTAATCTTTCTCACTTTTGCCATCTCATCCAAAGGAATTGATCTCAATTTCTTAAATCAAGGTGAAAGAATTGAGCGAGCTGGTATTATTATCGATTGGCTTATTCACCCCTCGTTGGATGTTGCTAATTTCATCACACCTTATGTGTTAGTTTTCTTGGTACTTCTTCTTAGTTATGTTTCTGGTCTCACCACTGTCTTAAAAAGGCTTGACAAGGAACCGGCGTGAGAATGAAATTCCTTATACTCTATAGTTATCGTAATCTTTGGAGAACACCTCAAAGAACATGGCCAATGATTATCGCTTTAGGTCTTGGCGTCTGTTTTATCTCCTTAAATATGAATTTTTCCCGTTCTGGTATTGATGAGACGAGAAAAGATTTTCTTAAGCACTTTACGGGCGAATATACTGTCACGAACTCAGATTACTACGATGAGGAGGATAAGAAAAAATTCGACAAGTATAAAGTTATTAATGACGCCATGGTCAGCAATCAAGAATTACTTAATTCCAGTTCACCAAGAATCACCAACAGCATCTATATCTCGGGCAATTCGTTGACACTGGGCTCACTAATGATCGGAATTGATCCGGTTGTCGAGCGTCGCTTCTCAACGATTCATTCGTCATTGATGACCGGAAAGTTTTTATCCGATGGGCCAGCAAACGAAATTGTATTAGGAGCAAAACTTGCTCGTAAAATTGGTGTCGAAGTCGGTCAAGAGGTTGGACTGATTGGCCAGGCCAATGATGGTTCCGTCGCTAATGAGATGATGAAATTAGTAGGAATTTTAGATCTCGGAGGTGGAGATCTAGAAAGTGCTCTTTCTCTAGTTCATTTGAAAGATGCTCAGAAGATTTTAGTGATGGATGATAACTACCATCAAAGAATTCTGTTTTCCGATAGAGGAAAAAGCATCCCTTCCAATCTTAGTGTAACGTCCTGGGATAAAATCCTTCCAGAAGTTGCGGCGTCGATGAGATTTTCCATCGGATTTCTCTGGCTTATATCTATCATGGTGGCATTGCTCGTAAGCGTAGGGCTGGGCAATAGTTTTATGATTACTTTCCTTCAACGTGAAAAAGAATTTCAAACTCTTCAAGTTATCGGAACAAATTCTCTTTGGGTTGTAACTAGTCTTCTCATTGAAGGAATTATCCTCGTTGGATTCGGATTAGTTATAGGTCTCATACTAGGAAGTCTTTTTACTTGGTATTTTCATATGTTCCCACTGGATATGCAATTTCTAAACGGTGGTAAGCCTTTACTCTTAGGGGGAATGAAAATCCAACCGAAAGTGCGCATTTCAATTTTCCCAGATCCATTCTGGCAAATTCCACTCTTGGTGCTCTCTTTCTTTGGGCTTTCTATGATTCACCCATTACTAAGAGTCATAAATAAAAATCGTACGCGCTTCTCATAACCCTAGTCTAACTCGGCAGCCAGATTTTAAGGCTTTCAAAGGATATAAAGTCGCACTCCATTTAATGCCACCGTTTTTCTGGCAAATAAAAAATGAACGAACAAGCACTAGCGCCAAGATAAAAATACCTATAGGAAATGCAGCGAGAACGTTCCAAGGATAGTCAATTACTGACTTGGCCTTGAGGGCAAAAACAAAGGAGATTACGACAGAAACGAGACCCCAGAATATTGGCCAGGTCTCAAGAGTTAAGAAAGCAACTACCGGAATCAAAAAAGGACAAAAAGAAATCATAATCATCATCAAAAAAACAGACCACCGGTAATTAGTAAATCCACCAACAATGTTTTTTTCAAGCCCAAGAACCATATCCCAAAAAGTCGGATACCAATTTAGATTTGGGCCAGAGATGCCTGCCTTTATAAATAACGAACGTCCTTCATTTTGTGCCATAAGTTGCCCCAATGCCACATCATCGGCCACTTCCATTTTAAGCCATTCAAAACCTTTCGTTTTAAGAAAAGATGATTTTCTCACCAGATTAAATTTCCCCACACCTTTCACTGAATGCTGTGGTCTCTCTTCAATCGACATCCAAGGTTTAGCGGAAGTCGTAAAAAGGATATTAGACGTGGCCATTAGTAAATCTAGCCAATAACTTTTTTGTGCAACATTTGGTAAAATCGCCAGATGATCTAATTTTTCTGATTCCATGACGGCGGCAGATTTTTCCAAGACTTGAGCATCGGCCGACATATCAGCATCCATAAAAAGCAGAAACTCTCCCGAAGCAATCTTCACTCCTTGATGCATGGCATGCACTTTCCCTAGCCATCCGAGGGGCAATTCCTTGAGATGAATTGTTTTAAGTCTTTTATCCGCTAGAGAATATGCATTGAGAATTTCACCCGTACGGTCTCTCGATCTATCATTGACGACCACAAGTTCAAGATCTGGATAGTTGGAATTAAGGATGGCCCTAATCGTATCTTCAATCTCACTTTCATCATCTTTAACTGCGATCACGATGCTTATGCGAGGTAATGGATTTAGTATCGAGATTGCGAAAGAATCTAGAGATTTCAAATGGAAAATTGCCTTATACGCCCTCAACAAAAACAACATCCAAATGAAGGCAAAAGACATGAAGAATGAGCTCATGTACTCATGTTAGAACAATGTCCAAATTTAAGACACTAGATAAAGTTACACTCGATTTATTGGGGACCTTTCAGAATCGCCCTCTGTGGCCGGGATTTTGAGTTAGTCTCCCAGGTCCTTGCGGTTTCAAGTTTGACTTTATTCCCCCGTGCCTCTTCCAAATGTTTGTTGGGGACGAGGTATTTAACCTCGACTCAAAGACTTACTATGGATTTGCAGATTATTTCGGAAGTGGGGTCTACCATCACAAGAATCACCACGAGCGTCTTTATCTCTACAACCCGAAAGTTCATTTTCCCTTTTCCGCTAGAATCTTCTGATCTTGCCCTCCAGTATCCGTGCAAAATGGCATTTCTTGCCTACTGGGTTGCGACATTGCGAAAATTTAATGCCCGTATGGCCAAGAAAACTGATATAAGTCAGTTTTCTTAAGTTAAATCTATTTTATCATTATAGCGCTGTCCGTTGTTTTTTTTTCTCAAAGGTGTTCATGGACTCAAGAAATGATTTTAAGCGGAGTGAATACATCTTAGATGGAGCGGGTCTTGGTTCCTGGGATTGGTGGTTTGAAACGAACGAGGTAAAGTTCGATCGCCGCTGGTGTGAAATGCTTGGATTGAAACTTGAAGATACCCCCCAGCATCTCTCAACATGGCAATCCCGCGTTCATCCTGAGGATCTTGGAAAGACATTCGAAGACATTAAGGATTATCTCGACGGGAAAACCTCGGTTTATGAAAATATTCATCGGATGCGCCACAAAGATGGTCATTGGGTCTGGATTCTTGATCGAGGCAGAATTAGCGAACATGACTTATCTGGGAAGCCGTTGCGATTTACCGGGATTCATTTGGAGGTCACGGAACACATGGAGCAGCAGATGCTCTGGGATGAGTGTCAACGGATGGCCAAAATCGGAGGCTGGGAGCTTAACGCCCTAACTGGAAAGACCGTATGGACTCCGGAGACCTACCGAATTCACGCAGTGCCGGAAAATACACCTACAGATCGCATTATGGGGATAGATTTTTATGCGCCTCATGAACGGCCGAGAATTGCGACTTATGTTGAAGCATGTTTAATGGGAGCGCCCTTCCGTGACGTGTTCGAATTCAGCGACGCAAATCATAACCACAAATGGGTCGAGGTCCTAGGAAAACCGATCAGTGATGCGACGGGGAAGGTCTACAAAATCCTAGGGACATTCCAAGACATCACAGAGAAGATCGATATCAAACACAACCTTGAGAAAGCGGAGCTTTTAGGGGGGATCGGAAGCTTTACCCTCAATATTAAAACAAACCAGTCAATTTGGTCAAAAGGCCATAATGAACTTTTCGAATTTCCTGAAAACGTCACTCCAGATTTCAATCTCTTTCTCTCGAAGCTTCACCCGGATGACCGGCACATCCCTGTGAATGTGATTGAAAAGGCATATGAACTAAAATTACGTGATTTTCGGATCAAATATCGTCTGGTTCTTAGAGATAACTCAATTCGATACATCGAAGGCTTAGGGAAAATCACATATGACGAAGAGTTAAACCCAGAACTAATCCGGGGTTTTGTACAGGATATCACTCAAACGACTCTCCTTAACGCAAAACTTGAGGAGGAGCGGCTTATCTCCATGCACACTGCAAAGCTTGCGAGTCTTGGCGAGATGTCGTCGGGTATGGCCCATGAGATCAACAATCCCCTAGCGATCATTGCAGGGAATGTCTCTTTTTTGAAAGAAGTTAAAGACAACGAAGCCATTTTTTCTGCAAGAGTCGATAAGATATGCAAATCGATTACAAGAATTGAAAAGATCGTGAGAGGACTGAGCTTGTTCTCAAAAACTTCCTCTCCTTTAAAACTTCGCCCTGAAATGCTAGAAAGCATCATTGCCGAAGCCCTCCTTTTGACGTACTCCAAGGCCAGTGAAACTTCGTCGACCGTTACATTGGAAGTTGAAAACGGCTTAAGCATCATCTGTGACGCCGACGATATAAAACAAGTCATCGTTAACCTTGTCACCAATGCGATAGACGCGGTTAAAGGTCTATCTGACCGCTGGGTAAAAGTCTGTGCTTTCGCAGATCAGTCGGCCGTTGTGCTTCGGGTGCTTGACGCAGGGAAAGGCATTTCACCGGAAATCCGAGAGAAAATCTTTCATCCTTTTTTCACGACTAAAGATATAGGAGAAGGAACGGGACTTGGCCTCTCAGTTGCAAAAGGGATTTTGAATTATCATAAAGCAGAGCTACGGATTAATGAAACTTTCAGCAATACCTGCTTCGAGGCACGCTTCCCGAAGCCAGATTTGAAATCTGCATAATCAAAATACGACCCCTCTAGTCCAAGATCAGCGAAGAGGTCTTAGCTCTCGAATTCCAAACTGCCGGGCAATGAAGGCCGCTTCCTCGGCAAATTCCGCCCGGCCGTTATGGCCAATCTTCTCGGTTTCAATCATGTAGACCGGAGCATCCGACCCGAATCGCTTAATGAGCGCCTCAACGAACCTCGTGGTTTGATCCGGTTGAACCCGCAGGTCAAATTCCCCAGAGAAGGCCAGGAGTGGCTTGGGTGACTTCAGTTTTGGGACTCCACGCAACGGGTTCCATGTGGCCATCCGTTTTCGTGCACCGACCTCGTCGAAAATGTCCCCTCCTCGCTTACGGCGAAATCCAAAATCATCCACGGCCCACCAACCATTCTCGCCTAGGAAAGCTTCTGGGTCAGAGACAGAAACAACGGGCGTAAAGACGTCAAAATGTTCCTGGAGATAAACGTAGCAGGCCATAGTGTTCATGCCCCCGAAAGAGCGGCCCGAAAGAGCAAGCCGGCGACCGATACTCGGATACTCTTTTCGGAGCCACTGGGCAGCTGCAGCGATGTCTTCAAGACTCTTCCACTTCGTAAATGTTCCTGCTTTCTGCCAGGGTAAACCAAACTCACCGCCTCCTCGAATATTGGCCACGGCGACGACTCCACCGAGCTCGAGCATGAGCTGAAACTTCCGGTTAAACAAAGGACCAGTAGCGATGCCGATATTTCCGTAAATATGGAGGTAGGCGAAAGTTGGCGATGCCGGGGTATCTATTCTTGAGAAAACCTGAAGGGGAATTCTAACCCCGTCGCGGCTACGGTAGTAGTGAAGAGTCGACTGCACACGTGTTCCGTTGAAAGGGACCGAATCCGAGGGAAGAAGCGTAATGGAATCAGTCGCTGCATCGAAACGAAGCGTCTGGGTAGGAAGATTGACCGCTTGGTAAGTAAAGTCTCCGGCGCGAGATTCGCGATCACCCGTCAAGAGGCTTAGGGTGCCACGGTCTGGGAGCTGAAAGTCTGATGGTCTCCAGCGGATAATTCTCTTCCCTGTGAGATCGGTAACCACGATCGTGTTCGTCAGATCCTTTTCAAGGTACTGGAGCACAAACCGATGCCCTAGTTGCTGGGCCTGAATGAGAACTGAATCAGTTACTGCCGGAACAATTGTCCGCTCCCGGCGCCGGGTGAGGTCCACCGCCAGAATGCCATAGGTTCCGCCGAGTTTTGAAGATCGGATAAAGACTTCCCGATCACTAAATCCGGTAACACGCCCCCAGTGCCGCCCCTGATCAATGAGGGGCTCAGGCGAGGAAAACCCAGTCTTTGTTTTCTTAACGAGCCAAAGGAAGAGCGGCACCTCTGCGGCACCCTGGATCCGGAACACAAGGACTCGGTCTTGATCAAAGGCCTTGACCTTATACTGCTCGGTGGGATTAGTCCCAGGTCTTTGGAAGACAACCTGATCCAAGGCCATCTCCGATCCGAGGCGGTGGTATTTAATCCTGGCGACTCGTTTTCCTAAAATATCTTCGCCCGCCATGAGACCAGCGATGTAGTAAAAACCCAATGAATCCAGATCCCAGCTTATCTCGCTAATGCCGGAGCTCTTTATAGCAAATGTAGGTGTCAATGCTGCGAGGTCAGAGAGTCGTAGAACTTTCCACGTCGTCCAGTCGTTACCATAGACCGCGACACCAAAGGCAAGCTTTGCTCCGTCAGGGCTTAGGCGAAACTCAGTGACCACAGATCCTGGTTCAAGCTTAGTCGCATCGACTAGAGTCCGCTCGCCACCTGATGCCAGATGGATAAGAGAGCCATTACGGACAACGAAGTCGTGATCGAAAAGCTTAGTTACAAGAGGTGGGTTCCGAGCAGCAATCTCGTTGCCTCGCTTCTGGATGGAGGCAAGAAGTGAAGGTTCTTCGGCGAGCATTTTTCGCGCCCGATTGGTTTCACCTCGCGCCCACTCCATAGAGTGAGGATCACGGGGAGTGAAGGTAGGGTCTGTGGCAGAAGAGGTGTTAAAAAAGGATGTTAATGCAATGACCAGAAGGAAAAACATTAAGAGCTCCTTAGAAGCTTTCTCAAAGGTAAAGGAACAAAAAGTCTCAAGTCTTTTCCATCCAAAAGGGCCCGATCGCCAGGCCTTCTAGGCCTGAATTGAGAAAGCAGTCTAAGGCCTGATGGGGGTTGCAGACAACGGGCTCTCCGTTCCGGTTAAAAGAGGTATTTAAAAGAACAGGTACCCCTGAGCGGGCCTCGAAGGCATGAATGAGCTTCCGAAGGAGAGGATGCTCGTTTTGCCCAATGGTTTGCACACGAGCCGTTCCATCGGCGTGAGTAATACCGGGTAGGGGATCTCTCATCTCTGAACGCACTTTCGGTGCTAGGAGCATGTAGGGGGACTTGATCTTGAGATGGAAGTATCGCTCCGCCGCTTCCTCAAGAACCATAGGCGCAAATGGTCTGAACGGCTCACGCTTTTTAACTTTCTGATTAAGAATGTCCTTCATATCCCTGGAACACGGGTTCGCCAGGATCGAACGCCCACCGAGTGCACGTGGCCCAAACTCCATCTTGCCCTGAAACCAGCCGAGGGTCTTATTGTTAAAGATAAAGTCTGCACACCGTGAGACGAGGTCTTCTTCACCGAGCTTCACGTAGTTCGGGACTCCAGAATGTTTCAGCGCCTTCTCGATCTCGTCATCAGAAAACTCGGGTCCAAGGAAGCTGTGTTGGAGGACATGCCTCGGCTCCCGATGAATCGTGTTTGAAAGATAAAGTGCCGCGCCGACAGCGCCGCCTGCGTCGCCAGCTGCAGGTTGGACAAAGATGTCGGTGAATCCAGTTTCTTCGAGGATTTTAGCGTTGGCCACGCAGTTAAGTGTCACGCCTCCCGCCAAGCAGAGGTTCTTGCTTCCGGTTTCTTTGTGCAACGAACGAGCGGTGAGGATAAAAATCCGCTCAACCACTGCCTGAAGTGTCGCCGCCAGGTCATAGTGCCGCTGAAGCCACACTGAATTCGGATCACGCGCAGGCCCGAAGAGAATTTCGAAATTCTTGTTCCACATTTTTGAACCACTACGGTAGGAAAAATACTTTTGATTTAACCGGAAGCTCCCATCAGGAAAAACTTTTATTATTTGGTCGAATTCCTTCTGGAATCGCGGTTCTCCGTAAGCTGCCAATCCCATGGTCTTCCCTTCTCCGCCGTTCGCATGAAAGCCAAGAAAGACGGTGACTGTGGTGTACAAAAGTCCCAGAGAATCGGGATAGCAGATCTCCTTATGCAGTTTAAGGTCGCTCCCAAATCCATATCCCCCGGTCATCGTGGCCCACTCGCCCACTCCATCGCAGGTCATGATCGCCGACTCTTCGAAAGGAGAAGGAAGATAAGCACTGGCTGCGTGGGACACATGATGCTTAAAGAAGTGCACAGGGGCATTAGTTGTAAGCTCCTCCTGAATCACGAGTGGAAAGATGAGCCGATCGTCCAGCCACTTCGGCATCGTCCGGAGAAAACTCCTGAGTGAAAAAGGATAGCAGTTCAGGTGTTCGATGAGAACGCGGCTGAACTTCAAGTACGGCTTCTCAAAATAGGCGATGCCTGCAACATTATCAAAGTGAATGCCGGCGTACTGGGCGCAGAACCTAAGCGCTTCAATCGGAAAGGCATCAGTATTCTTATTCCTCGAAAAGCGCTCTTCTTGTGCCGCAGCAATAATCCGCCCGTCGCGGACGAAGCAGGCCGAGGAGTCGTGATAGAAGCAGGAGATTCCTACGATATCCATCAGACTCCTGCGTAGATGAAGGTCATGACGATGCTTGAACCGAGTTTTATAAAGAGAATCGCAACTATGGCCAGACTGATGAGGAGCGGAGCAAGAAAGAACAGCTTATGGGTCGCGATGAGCTTTATTATTTCTTGATACACAAATATGAACTTCTTCATAGTTTCGGAACTCCGTTTTTTAAGACTGCTTCAAGCTTTCAGCTTCAGTTCCTTCGTAACCGTCAACAGCTATCCAGTTAGTCTCCAGCTGCCTTGAATTTTTCACCAGCGACCTACGAAAAAAAATCCGAGACACTGCGCTCGTAAGTCCTACTACTAGGATGTAAACAGCTATCAGCGAGATGGGCGTAAGATAGCGCTTAAAAAGCACTTGCGACAGCCAGTTTCGAATCTTTGTGTGAAAGCGCTTCATTCGTTCAAACACCGATAAACCCTAATCGCGGTCGACCAAAGGACTCTGAGAATAGATTAAGCATCAATTCCAGAAATTTCACATTCTCTCAGTCTAAACTTTAGCAAAGGTTAATATACAATTCATGTCTTAAACATTTTCAAATATACTTGAATCTGAATTTTTGTCATTCACAATCGAGCTTCAATTGCAGGTAAGGCCGAGTTCAGTTTCACTTAACTGCGCCTTGCCATCTCATGACATAAGGAAGCATGAGCTTCGCGATCTCGCTATAGCCGTCAGCGTTCAAGTGTTGATCGTGGTGCCCCATATCCATGGAATAGAAGCGGTCTTTATTCCCGTCACGGGCGAAGATCTGACCAAGCTGTGAAGTAACATCAAGCAGCTCAAGATCGTCACGGTTCTTCTGGCCCGTCCACCACCTTCGAAGGATAAGGTCTACGGGCCGGGTATGTGCACGCCGGAGTGGTGGATAGGTCTGTATGACTACCTTGGCGCCATAGGAGCGTGAGGCCGCGATGACTCGCTCGATATCATAGATTAGCCACCCCTCATCTATCCGTTCGTCCTCGAAGATCTTCGCCGGATTTCGGTTACCGAATTCTCGGGCATTCCTCTGAAGCTGAGCTTTAAGGAGCGCTTGAAGTTCAGGCCGTTTAGCAAGCCGCCGCCTGAGAGCATTTATGAAATAAACACTCGGTGTAAGAGGGTTTAAGTCGATGCTGCGTACGATCGCGCGAGTCACCCTTGGGAGTTCAGTCTCGGTAGCAATCCGGGCAAGCTGTAAAAGGGTAATAGGGTGAGTGGGATGGTACTCAATCATCTCAAGCATGGTTTCCATTCGCTGTTTCGTCGCAGACTCGCCTTTGCTCAAGAAAAAGGCGTTGATCGCAGCGAGTTTCTTTTTGGATACTCGCGACTCGACAGAGGCCATGAGACTCCTGAGTCGATCGTCAAGAAGATGAGGCCGATGGACCTGGATTTCTCGGAAAATCCGCCACAGGGGGTAGTTAAAGGTATCACCATGGAGGGCAATAGCAGCTTCGAGCACCTCAGGAAAGTCTGCAACTTTATTCGGCGAGCCCCAAAGGATATCTGCTAGCATGCGGACAGCGACGCGGTTAGTGGGCTCGCGGCGGACTAGGAACCGGAGCATATTGAGCGCCTCGATCCGTGCCTCGGGGGCGAGTTCTTTTAGCTTAAAATACCCTGTCTCGAGAGCGCCGATCCATAAGTACGCGAGGAGTCGTTTGCCCTCATCTGAATCCTTGCGCACGCTACGAAAGGTTGTCGAAAAGAGCTCATGGTCAGTGCGATTCCAACTCTCCGATCGATTAAGGAAGAGCTCGGCGAGGCGGTACAGGCGAAGACTGCGGAAAGGTTCAAGGACTGAAAAAAGCATCACATTTTCTTTTCGACCCATACGATGAAGGTATTCCAGGTAGCCGTACTTGTTCCAGTTGTTTGTCTCGCCGATCATAACGAAAACTATGTTTGGCCGATCCTCCTTTAACCAAGAGGGAAGGTTATCAGCGATGATCGAGGAGTTTGCGTTAGGAAATCCACGGTTTTTAATCTGGTAGCGGATAGGACTGGATGCGTTCAGGAGTCCCTCAAGTTGCTCTGGGTATCCCATCCCTTTAGGTGCGCCGGTTCCGTAAGTATGAGAGTTACCAATACAGGTGATCCGAACAGCGCTCGTATCAGAAGGAGTCGAAGTGCTCGCCCGTCGCATTTCAAAATACCCGATCAAGCGAAGAGCAACTTCCAGAGTGAGGAGACAAAAGAAAACGCCAAGTCCAAATGCCAAAAGGCGCGAACGTATTGAATGACCCGTGCTAGTCGTCAGATGACTTTTCAAAGCTCACTCCTGGGAGATAACAAAAAAATAAAGTTAAAATCTATCAAACTACTCGTGACTCATGCAACTCTGGCCCTTTTGGCAAGTTCCCAGCTGTAGTATTTGGGAATTGTATTTTTTTCGATGCCCAGGGTATCAGGAATCTCGGTCAGGAGCACGATTCCAACTGAGAACTCGAAGACGAGGCCAAGCTCCTGGAGTCAGACTTTCTCAAGATCCTTAGAAAGTACAAAGCAAAGGCACTTCATATGGAGTTCTCCTAAGAATGGACAAAGCAATCGGAAGCCTAAAATAAATCCAAAAGGATGAGTTAAAAAGTCTTTAACGAGAGACACTTCGCCTTTACAACCTCACTGGGATCTTTCTGGGCGCAGCTCAGGATAGCTTTCTCGAAAACTTTGAGCTTTGTTTTTGAGAAAAGCTCAATCATTTCGAGTGCACGGAGGCGAACTGGGTAGGGGCCAATAGTGATTGCCTTTTGCAGAAGACTCAAAAAACGATCAGGATTTGCCCGGACCTCGTCCGGGATCACTTCCATGACTTTAAGTCGGAGCTCGTAACTTGGGTCATCGAGTAATTTCGATAGGACTTCAGGGTCAGGAAGTCGATGCTGCTGATCGAATGCATCAAGAAGGGTAATCCGGAGTGATGACGGCACCTGCACCGCCGTAAGATCAAAACGAGTGGCAACAGTATTTAAAATTTCCTTCCCTCGAACGCCGTCAACGAGCGATAGGAGCGTCATGTAAAAAACACCGCTTCGAACCTCGGTCACATCCATAGACTTAGTCAGTTGGAGCAATTTGGGTACGAGCGAAGGCCTGGGAAGCTTAGCAATCACACTCAGGGCCAGGCGCTCATCGGCGGACCCAGAACCGAGGGCCTTCTCCAGCTCCCGATCAAGGCTCTTGACCTTAAGGAGCTGTGCCCGCGCCTCACGTCCACGGGACTCATCAGCAAGATTCTCCGCTGCTACTTTCCAGGACACACTCCAGCCATGGGTGCTAAGAAGTAAGCTAAAAATTACGTAACCTAAACGCACATGACGCTCCTGAAATATTACCCGCAAGCTCCTCACGGCATTGTTTCTTGACTACCCCCTCAAGGGTTGAAAGAAAAGTCGACACGCCTTCATCACCGTAGGATACCCGGTTCGACATGACGTAGGCGGTACTCGGTGACACTTCCGGAAACCGCCCGTTGATCAGGAAGTGAAGATTACTGTCACAGGAAAGTGAGGAATAGATCGACGGTGCACGCCCCCGCCGGACGGCCTCCTCAAAGGCCTTGGCCTCTTCGTCATGCCCAGGCCGGGTACGACGGTACCAGTTGTAATCCACACTCCCGTCACGATTAACCCGAGGTGGGCCGAAGCTAGGGCCACCGCCGTCGCGGGCGTGGCCGTCGTAGAAGACCATTTCGTCACCGTTGGTGATCGAGCTGCGCCAAGCACGCCTCACGTAGGCACTTCGGCAGATCTGGTGACGGAGCTCATCTCCAGGAGAGCAGGAGGATTCAAGTCCCTGTTCGCTGACGGCCGGAGGAGTATTTCGAGCAATGCAGTCCTCTTTCTGAGAAGGTCCAGCAGAGGCGCAGATCCGATGGCGAATAAACTGCTGGGTGGAGCTCCGGTTTTGCCGATCGCTTGTCGAAAGGGAGGCACGGACAACTCGGATCCGGATGAGAATTTGCCGCCTATCAATCACAACGGTTTTAGTCAGGATCTCGGGATCGTCACTCCGTGAAAAGCCACAGGTGGTCTGGTAGCTCTGAGGTCTTCCGCAGGACTCCCTCTCACGGTTCAACACATCCCTCTCACTTTGTGTGGCGTTGTATCGCCCCACGGCCCAGAGCTGAAAGGTCGAAGGACAAGGCGAAGTTAAGGTCCGGATGAGTTCGTTAACCCAGTACTCACTGGCGACGTAATCAGAGCGGGTTCCGTCAGAGTCCATATAGCCTGAGGCGTAGGTAACGTTGAGAGTTCCGTCCGAGAAAATTTGGTTGTAACGGTTGGAGCAAGCCGAGGCGGGGGGAAGAAGCCCTTGAGGGTGAGTTTCGCAATCGATTTCAGGACCATGGGCCGCGTGCTCGGCCTCTCGAAAGCATTGATTAAGGCCGGCCGGCTGAACGGGGTCACAAGTTTGCGCATGCGCTAAGGTCTTTAAGAAAAAGAGTGAAGCCACTAACGCTCTCATGAAACCTCCTGTCACATTTTAGAACGGGAGGCGTTAATTGCAAGGGAAGAGAGGCGAGAGAAAATCTGACCGGTGTCGAAGATGAGGTCAGGGCCTGAATTCGCCTTTTTGTGATACGGTCATGCCATGGAAAGACAGACAGATTTTCAGGTTCAGTGCCCCTTCTGCGGAGAATTCATCTGGATGGAGTTTTATCCCGAAGACGGACAACAACAGGAGACTATTGTCGATTGCGAAGTGTGCTGCAATCCGATCCTCTACAACGTCACATTTTCTCTACGGGGCGAACCCAGGATCACAGCGGAACGCGCCCAATAGGAAACGGTCCTATTTCCGTTCAATAAGCTCGATCTTGTACCCGTTGGGGTCTTCGATAAAGGCGATGACGGTAGTTCCGTGTTTCATCGGGCCCGGTTCACGGACCACTTTCCCGCCTTTGTGCCTGACTTTGTCGCACATCGCGGCGATGTTATCGGTGCTGAGAGCGATATGACCAAAAGCGTTCCCGAGATCGTAGGAGTGCTTACCATAGTTGTAGGTCAATTCGATGCAAGGATCGTCTTTACTTTTCCCATAGCTGAGGAAGGCAAGAGTAAACTCTCCCTCGGGGTAATCGGACTTAGAGATGAGATTCATGCCTAGGACATCGGTATAAAAACTTATGGATTCTTCCAAATGGTTCACTCGAATCATAGTGTGAAGGTACTTCATGTGCGGCCCCCTTGATGAGCAAGCATCTTACCAGAATAGCTGTTTTCAAACACTGTAAAGTCAGAGAAAATTGAAGGTAAATGGAGCACTATGTTTGAACTAACCGCAGCAAATCTCACCTCCCTGGTGACCCTCACCGCCATGGAAACCGTACTCGGGATCGATAACATTATTTTTATCGCGATCCTCGTCGCCCGCCTTCCCGTTGAGTCGCAAAACAAGACGCGAAATATCGGCATCGCCCTGGCGCTGCTGATCCGAATTATTCTTCTTTTCTCGATCAGTTGGATCATGACGCTCACAGAGCCGCTTTTCACTCTCTTGGCCCATAACTTCTCAGGCCGAGATCTTATCCTACTTGGTGGGGGCCTATTCCTCCTGGCAAAGGCCACCTTCGAAATTCACCATAAGGTCGAGGGCGATCCGCAGATTCACCTCCACGAAGCTCAAGGTGGAGTGAAAAAGGCCAAGCCAGGAATGATGCTGTTTCAGATCCTCATCCTCGACATCGTCTTCTCGCTGGATTCGGTGATCACTGCGGTCGGGATGGCCAACCATGTGCCGATTATGGTCGTCGCCATGATCCTCTCCATGGTGATCATGCTCGTCTCGGCGAAAGGAATTTCCAACTTCGTTGACCGTCATCCGACGATCAAGATCCTGGCCCTCTCGTTCCTCCTCCTCATCGGCGTCATGTTAGTCGCGGAGAGCTTCGGGGCCCACGTTTCGAAGGGCTACATTTACTTCGCGATGGCGTTCTCGCTGGTCGTGGAGCTTCTGAATATGCGATACCGCGGGAAGCAAACGAAGCTGCCAGCTTGAAGAGCACCATGATCCAGTGTTTTTTAGTCGATTACAGTGACTAAACTGGTCATGTTGCCGGCCGTCCGCTTTTCTCCGATCTTTTATTAGATCAAAGTCCCATTTAAGTCTCAAGAAGAGATCTTAACTATCCGATAACTGAACATCAATCTTAGGAGGAATCATGTTCAAAGTTATCTTCCCAGCTCTTATGATCTTAGGAAGTGCCTGCAGTCACCAGCAGGTCCAAAAAACTCAAGTGGAATCAAATCAGCGTAGAATATCGCATACCTCGCTAAGCGAACCAGGATTCTTCAGGATGAAAGAGGTAAGGGGGCTGGCGTCACAAGGAAGTGTCCCAGGTGCAGAAGAGTTTCTCAAAGGTGTTCGAGCTAATCCATCGTTTTTAAATACTCCGGTCGGCTTTGAGGTCGTTAAATACTTGAAGTACATAGACGAAGAAGGCCCCTACGAGGTACGAGACACTCTCGTGTATCTCAAGCAGAACACCAATGGATATTTTGTTCTCGAAATTGAGGACAACGACTCTGAGCCATTACTCGAGATCAGGAAGG
>JAIYDC010000144.1 GCA_027487685.1 Pseudomonadota bacterium
CTCATGGGCCTCAACATGGATAGAGTTTTTTTTTTTTTTTATGCCTTCCAAATTGAGCTTAAGTTTAAGGTCTGGTCTCAGGGTCTTCGTTGCGTAGAGGTTCCCATAACTTTCTGGGAACGGACTGTAGGAAAGTCAAAAATGAGTCGGAAAATCGTGGTGGAAGCGGTTATAAATGTCTTCCGTCTCCGGCTTAAAAAAATGCTCGGAACACTTCTGTGATTGAGGGCCTCAGCGCCCTGGACCGCGGGCTCTTCCTCGCGCTTAACTCCTACCACGCCACTTGGTTAAACCCACTTATGCAGGTGCTCTCGGGACAGACCCTTTGGGCGCCATTCATAGGTTACTTTTTCTGGTATTCCTATCGGCGAATCGGAAAAACCGAGACTGTCATTTTTGGGCTTTTTTTAACCCTCACAATTATCGCTAGCGATGTCACATCATCCTACATCATGAAGAATATTTTCCAACGACTTCGTCCCTGCCGAGAACTTGACCTTAAGCCTCTCATTTATAGCTTTGGACAGAAGTGCGGTGGAAAATATGGATTTGTCTCTTCCCACGCTGCGAATTCGGTTGCCCTGGTACTATTCTCAATCCGATGTCTTGGTTTAAATGGACGCTGTATGGGATTCTTTTTGGTCTTACCGGTGCTGGTCGCTTTGAGCCGGATTTACCTGGGGGTTCACTACCCCGGAGACATTCTAGGTGGGGCAGTTGTCGGTGCAGGTTGGGCGTGGGTGCTCTCAAGCCTCTATCGGTCTCGTCAGGGGGCAACCCTGAAACGATCCCAGGCAAGACCTTTTCGCTCGTAACAGATCCGATCGTGCATTCTGTTATTGCGTCCCTGCCAGAATTCAAGAAAACTAGCATTTATCATGTACCCACCCCAATTGAAGGGCATCGGCAGAACCTCAGTCTGCTGAAACTTCGCCTCCGTCTCATGAAAAAGTTTTTCTAGTGCATCTCTACTTTCTACTCTTTGGCTCTGAGGTGAGGCAATAGCTCCTAGCTGACTACCCCGTGGACGTTTGTGGAAATATTGTTCAGATAATTCGCTACTTAACTTTTTTACGCTTCCCTCGATCCGAATCTGACGCTGGAGCGGAAGCCAAAGAAAAGTCATGGCAACTTGATCGTTACTCGCTAACTCGTTGGCCTTGGCCGACTCATAATTCGTATAGAAGACGAAGTTGTTTTCATGGATTCCCTTCAGTAGAACAACTCGGGACCGGGGTCGGTTATCACTTGCTGTGGAGAGAATAAACGCATTAGGCTCGTCACACTTGCTGGAGATGGCCTCCCCTAACCATTTGTCAAACTGAACTACCGGATCGGAGTGGCAGTCATCAATGTCGAGGCTAGAGGCTTGGTAGCTAACGCGTAAGTTTTCGAGGGTTTCATTGAAATTCATGGCGCCATAGTACTCAAGTCATCGCTCACCAGTCATGAGATATTTTTGAATTTTTCCACAATATCTAGCTTTGTAACAAGGCCAAATACGGCTTCAGCTTTTGAAGAAACTGACCCGAGGAAAAGTGCTGTTAAGGCGGCGAGTACTTTGAAAAAATAAGTCCTCTTTTCTTTCGCCTCCATATGCTTCTCAATTTCGTCCAGAAAATCATCCTGGAGATGAGCGAGTCCTGTTCTCTTCCTCATTAGGCGTGATCTGATTTTCCGACCTCGGGGAAAATGCGCTCCAAGCCTCGATGACCAAGGATAAGAACTAGTGTCCCAATATGATAAAAGGCAATTGCGGGTGCTAACATAAAAAATCCTTTTCTTATGTTATGTAGCCAATAACGAGTCTAGTTTTTGCACTCAGGTTGCCATCTCCAAAACCCAATATTTACCAACCCTTAAACCATCGGTAAACCTTGTCACTGGGTCTTTTTGCCTCTATATTGGGCAAAATTTCACGGTAAAGGATTTTGCCCCGATGAAACTTAAAAACAGCCCAAGCATTACTCTGATTGAAGATGATTTAGATCTCTTGGATCTTCTCTCGAGTTTCTTTAAACAACGAGGTTACAAGATTTCCAGCTTTACCAACGCAGAAGAGGCCCTGATCGAAATCGAGCATAAGCGCCTTGAAACCGACGTTGTGATTTCGGACCTCAAGTTACCTGCTATGTCAGGGCTAGATTTTATCAAACGCATCCGACGATCTTCTATAAGCCTTCCGATTATTCTGATGACCTCAGAGGGAAGTGTCGAAATAGCGGTTGAAGCAATCGAGGCCGGCGCCTATGACTTCGTGCTTAAGCCCCTCCATATCCCACAGCTTCTCATTTCCGTACAGCGAGCGCTCTTCCTCAACGAGGTGCAATCTGAAAATAGCAGCTTAAAGAGTTTATTCCAGGAAGATGTTGCTGGCCTTAAGGGTGTGATCGGAAAATCTCAAGGATTCAAGAAGGCTTTCGAACTCGCTCGTCGCGTTTCCGGGTCCCAGGCCAACGTTCTCATCAGCGGAGAATCTGGATCTGGAAAAGAAGTCATAGCCCGGGCCGTGCATGAGCTCGGTGATAAAAAGGATGGCCCGTTCGTTGCGATCAATTGTTCTGCGATCCCTGAAAATCTTCTCGAGTCCGAACTTTTTGGGCACGCCAAGGGCTCTTTTACTGGTGCTCATGATAAAAAGATCGGGCTGTTCGAAGAAGCAAATAAGGGAACGCTCTTTTTAGATGAAATAGGTGACCTGACCCTTCAGTTGCAGTCGAAAATCTTGCGAGTGCTGCAAGAGCGAAAAGTAAGGAGAATTGGAGAGAACCAGTACCGAGACATTACCGCACGTATTACCTGCGCCACACACAAAGACTTGCGGCGCGAGGTCTCCGAGGGACGTTTTCGCGAAGACTTGTTTTTCCGCTTGAATGTTATCCCGATCTACATGCCCCCCTTACGGGAGCGTCGGGAAGACATCCTCCCACTATCAGAGTACTTCCTAAGAAAGTTTTCGTTGATGAATAACTCAGCCGTCAAGGGCATCAGCAAAGAGGCAATACAGAAGCTTGAGAGTTACAAGTGGAAAGGTAACGTCCGTGAGCTTGAGAACGCAATTGAGCGTGCCGTTGTGCTAACTACCGCCGAGTACATCCTGCCCGAAGATCTTCCGACCGAGGAGAACTACCTTGAGAGAAAAGAGGATGTGCCGCACTGTTCGCAAGGGATATCTTTTGAAGAAGACAGGCCCGTAACGTTAGACGAACTTTGCAAAAAATATATTCAGCACATCTTCGACAAGAATGACGGAGCTAAAGAACAGACGGCCAAGGATCTCGGGATTGATCGTAAGACCCTCTACCGAAAACTTAAGGAAATGAATCTTAATTGACGTGTCCCTTTGGCCAGATTGATAAAAGGCTGAGCTCACTGCCCAAGAAATGTAGGTTCCATTCTTGTACAGCTTTCTCTCAACCTTTTCCGATCTTGCAGATGTCATTAAGGCCAAGAGCAGGGAAAATCACCCCTACCCAACGAGTCAAAAAACCCCGAGTAGATCTCCCCTTCTCCCTAAGCTCCCAGAATACGCTCCCAGACCATGGCACCTGGGGTGCTGACCTTATTACCTAGAGACGTTCTGGTTCGAATGAACTGACGTACGTAGAAGCTATCGGCGAACACCTAACCTGCACCGTTAGCACGACTTTAAGGCCGAGATACCACTCCGGTTTTCCGGAGTGGTATTCTTTATGCTACACTTTACAAATGAATGCACCACTCATCCCAGAACTACGGCCCGGTCAGTCTATCGAACTCTTGAAAGAGCTTCATATTTTGACCCGCGATGGAAAACTAAACCAGGATTCCCGGCGTAAACTTAAACAAGTTTATCACCTTTTCAATTTTATCGAGCCATTGCTCAATGAGTTGGCAAAAGATGAGACGCGCAACCTGACACTCGTCGATCACGGGGCAGGCAAGTCTTATTTAGGCTTTATACTCTATGACCTCTTTTATAAAAAAGCGGCTCGAGGTTCGGTGTTTGGAATTGAAACCCGGGACGACCTTGTTATTAAGTCCCGCGACCTTGCTCAAAGACTAAAGTTCGATCGCATGGAGTTTCTTAACTTCTCCGTGGAAGAGTCTATCTTCTCCTCCGCGCTGCCACCCTCGGTTGATATGGTTACGGCACTCCACGCCTGCGATACCGCGACGGATGATGCAATACGGTTCGCACTTAAGAGGCAAGCTAAATACGTTGTTCTTGTCCCTTGTTGCCAGGCCGAAGTTGCGTCTACTCTGCGCAAGCACAAAGGCCGTAACCTCAGTCGCTCTGTTCTAACCGAAATCTACCGTCACCCTCTGCAGACTCGAGAATTCGGGAGTCATCTTACGAATGTTCTCCGCTGCCTTGCTCTCGAAGCAGCAGGGTACCAGGTCACAGTGACGGAGCTGATAGGCTGGGAGCACTCGATGAAAAATGAGCTAATTATCGCTCAACAAAAAGAACTCCCTCGGGCCTATCCGCGGCAGCGCCTCGAGGCCCTCATCCAAGAGTTTAACCTCGAAGATCTAAAGGATCGATTTCTTTGCGATAGCTAAGCTTTACTTCGGACTCAACTCAATATCCAGCAGATGGTTGATCTCATACTCCATATCTTGATTCAAAACTTCCCGGTCATTGAAGGGATGACCGGAAAGAGTCACAATCAAAGTGAGGAACAAGAGTGCAAGGCCCGTGATCCAATAATGAAGCTTACGATCCACGGCTTTGCTCACTTAACCATTTTGTTGCCTACAACAAGACTGGCAATGAAACTGATAACTGCCAGGACTAGGAAGATAAAGAGGAGGGTCTTTCCGATATCAACCGAAAGTCCTCCAATTCCATTCGCTCCCAGAAGAATCGCAACTAGACCCAGGACAAAAAAGGCAATGGCAGCTCTTAACATTTTATTCTCCTAGTAGTGATCGTAAGGGGCAATTTTCCTCAGCGGGCCCTAAATATTTGACCCAAGAAGCTACGCTTTTCAACTATGCCTCTGGCCATTTCATAGCCCTTTTGAAGGTCGTCGCGCAGCTTCTGAAGATCCTGTCGTATGATAACGTACTGCTCACGAAGAGATGGATCCGATCTAGCAGAGGAACCGGTTTTTGAAACGCGGCGGGATATGCTTTTGAGGGTTTTCTCTATGTTCGTGGCCCTTTTCTGACTCATGATTTCTCCTTCGTTGAGTGTAAATTTAGAAGCAAACCTCGTGCCGGCCTTGGCACAGTTCCTGCTTGTAATGGACGCGTTGAGTAAGGAGCAATTATGCATAAGCAACTGCCATTTGAAGTAAACTGGAGAGAAATGAAAGGAGCACTCAGGAACCTCTGGGGCCAGCTATCCGAGGACGAACTCGAGGCAGTTCGTGGCAATATCTACGACATATCAACTATCGTGGAAGACCGTTATGGTGAATCAAAAATTGAGATTAGAAATAAGATCCACCAGTTAGTTGCATCGTTCGATAATGATACCGATGCCGGCCTTGATCCCGACATGAGCTCCTATCACCGAAATCCCGTAAACTTTCGGCACCAGTAGTAAAGATAGACCTTCAAACTTCTCTTTAAGATCCGAATATTTCCGGATAATGTCTTCGTATGCTTCATCCCCATACAGAACTTCGCTTCGTTTCCGAAGAAATCGGATACGGTATTTTTGCTACTCAGGATATCCCTCTCGGCACCATCACTTGGGTAAGGGATGAGCTTGACCGCTCTTTCCGTGAGGAAGATGTAAAGCAGCTTTCCGCCGCTAGTTACGAAAATCTTATGAAATACACCTACCGAGATCGGAACGGAGATTACTTATTCTGCTGGGATTTGACCAGATACGTGAACCATAGCTATTCGCCAAACTCAATGATTACCCCTCTTGGGCTTGAGATCGCTATAAAAAACATCTCTAGCGGTGACGAGATCACAAACGACTACGGCACCCTGAACATTATCGAGGCTTTCAAGTGCGCCCTGGGTGATCACGAACGGGAGTTTGTACGACCTGATGATCTTAGGCGCTTTCATCGTGATTGGGATCTTCTCTTAGACAATGCCTTCACTCGGATCAATTTCGTCGATCAGCCCTTGAATCGCTTCCTTACCAAGCCTCAATTGGAGAGACTGAAGCGAATCAATGATAGAGATGAGGTCCTACCTTCCATTCTTGAAGTCCTCTACTCAAACAGCTGATCAACATGCTTTCAATAAGTGAAATCTTAAACTGCTTTCCACTCATCTCCCATCCCGAGGGCGGGGCGTACCTTGAAACCTACAAATCATCAGACTCCGCAACGTTTATGGGATTTAAAGGTGAGCGTTCACTGGCAACGGGAATCTACTTTCTCTTGAAAGAAGGAGAATTCTCGTCACTTCACCGAATACTCTCAGATGAAATGTGGCATTTCTACGGCGGGGGACCACTGGAGATTCTGGAAATAACACCCACAGGCGGTGTTCACTCTACGACTCTCGGGACTCGACTATACCAAGGGGAAAAAGTCCAGTATGTCGTCAAGGCTGGGAATTGGTTCGGTGCGAGGCCATTTCCGAAGAGTGAGTTTTCATTTGTCGGCTGCACCGTCGCGCCGGGCTTCGACTTTCGGGACTTTGAACTAGGACGGGCAGAGGAGCTCATTCTTCAATTTCCTCAGCACGAAGGGCTCATCCATTCGTTAACACGTCCCATGGGTTAATTTCAACCAGCAGACCGACTTAGTCCTAAACCTTTGACCACCAAAGTTCGATTCGGTAACAAAGGTGATTCATGGAGCAAAAGAAATTCGACGATCAGGAAAAAAAGCTAACGATCGCTGACCTTTCAGAGGCCCTCCTCCAACTCAATCTTATCAATGATGTAGACCACCAAAAGCTGAAAGGACTTAACGAAAAGAGTAAGGAACATCCGCTAAATCTGATAGGAAAGCTCAATCTCCCTGACCGCCGTCGTCCTGGCAAATCCATGGCCCACGACGACATCATGTCCCTTCTGGCGAAACATTGGGGCCTTGAATACGTCAGAGTTGATCCTCTTAATATCCAGCTCGAGGTCGTCGCAACAGTTCTTCCGCTACCTTACATTAAACGCCTCAACATCGTGCCAATAGAAGTGACGAAGGAAAAGGTCATCATTCTTACTAGCGAACCGTATTCCCTGTCATGGATTGACGAGGTCCGAGCACAGGTCAAGCGAGAGATTGAAGTCAAACTCAACGCACCTATGCAGATAAGTCACCTCCTTAACGAAATCTTTGTCGTCCAAAAAGCATTCAAGGGAATTGCAAAGGAGCAGGGGTTAGCGGGAGCAGAAAGACTCAAGCTCCTTAGACAGGGTAAGATCGAGGAACTCGATCGGCTGCTCGAAAGAAATAAGGGCAAGAAGCTCTCCAATCCAGACGGTTTCGTAACCAACATCGTCGACTGGCTGTTGAATTATGCCGCAGTTGAACGGGCAAGTGATATCCATCTTGAGCCGAAGCGGGGCCTTGGCCTCGTCAGATTCCGTGTTGACGGCGACCTCAGAACAGTCTATCGACTAGACCCCGATGCCATGCAGATGGTGATCACGAGATTCAAAATTCTTGGTGAAATGAAGATCGATGATAAGCGTAAACCTCAGGACGGAAGTATAAAGCGAGAGATTGAGAGCGGCCGGATCGTAGAAATGAGACTCTCTACTTTGCCTACGAACTATGGTGAGAAGCTCGTCATTCGGATTTTCGATAAGAGCGTCGCAGCGGTTGACCTGGACTTTATCGGTTTCGGGCCGGAAGATAAGAAAGTTTGGAATGAACTCATCAATCAACCTCAGGGGCTGATACTTGTGACCGGCCCAACAGGTTCGGGAAAGACGACCACACTCTATACAACACTTAGTCTTGTTGCTACTCCTGACGTTAATATCTGTACAGCGGAAGATCCTGTTGAGATGGAAGTCGATGCTTTAAATCAGGTACAGGTTAATCCGCAGATTGGTCTTACATTTGCTGAGTGCATACGCTCATTCCTACGACAGGATCCCGACATCATAATGGTAGGGGAGATTCGAGACCTAGAAACAGGTGAAATGGCGATCCAAAGCTCACTCACTGGCCACCTTGTATTCAGCACACTCCACACCAACGGTGCGCTGGCCACCATCCAACGGCTAATCGACATCGGACTTCCAACCTATCTCTTAAATTCGTCTATCTCTGGTATTCTTGCGCAGCGACTCGTAAAGAAATTATGCCCATCCTGTAAAGAGCTCACCCCTGCTGATCGAGACAAGTGGGAATCACTAATCGATGGAGAAAAAATCGAATCTCCAAATGAGTATTATCGAGCTGTAGGTTGTGAGGATTGTAAGGACACGGGTTATAGAGGTCGCCTCTGCATCTACGAACTAGTGAAGTTCGATGACTGTATAAAAAAAGTTATCCACGCAAAAATTGAGATTAGTGAGCTCCGAGAAAAAACTAGAGGAATGTTTACTTCTATCCGCGCCAACGGTGCTCGAAAAGTGATCGAGGGTGAAACGACGATTGAAGAAATTCTCAGGGTCGTCTACTGACAGATAGGCAACGAAGTTTATAACAAGTGTATTAGGCAAGGTTGTGGAGGTCGATACTTGGATTGGGATTATCTTAAAGGCAAATCACTCCTCGTTGTTGGAGGAACCGGCTTCTTTGGGCAATCGCTCCTCGATTATATTTCCAAGTACGGAGAGGTAGACTCCGCCAGAGTCATGCTTGTAGGGCGTGGGAAAAAAAAAATTGAGCTAAATGAATGGAATGGAGTACATCCAATGATTCATTACTCAGAAATCGATCAATTACGGTTCTCTGACCTTCCCTACACACCTGATTACGTCATACATGCTGCAACAACAACGGACCCCTCTGAAAGTCTCGACTCAGGCTATCTCTATAAAACCATCATCCTCGGTACGAAGCGCATTCTGGACGAATGCAAGCGCCATCGGCCGAAAGCCTTCTTATACATGAGCTCAGGTGCTGTATACGGTTTCGGAAATCTTACTAGACCGGCAATCGAAATTGATGGCTGCTCACCTCGAATTGGAAGCTATGGCGAGGAGTACGGGCACTTCAAGAGAACAGCAGAAGTTTTGTGCCGTGCCTTTTACGAAGAGACACGCATCCCTACAACTGTTGCAAGATGCTTCGCCTTCTCTGGGAAGCGACTTCCGTTCGAAGCCCATTTCGCACTCACAGACTTTCTGCGAACGACGCTTCGTGGAGAAGAGATCGTTATAAAGAGTTCAGGCAACGCAGTTCGGAGCTACATGAGTGGTTCTGACCTAAGCGAGTGGCTATTGACGGTCCTGAGTAGGAATAGCGCCTTCGACCTATTGAACGTAGGTTCAGACATTCCGATTAAAACCCAAGAGCTTGCAGAAATGATTTGCGATATCGTGGGGGGGAGCTACCGTATAACTAACGAAATCCCTGAGAGAAACCCGTTCTACGTTCCGAGCATCTCCCGCGCACGTGAAACTTATGGCCTCAAACTACGGACCAAACTCATTGATGACATTAATGACATGATCGCTCATTACCGAAGAGAGAGGGTTAATCCCGGGGTTTAAGTCGGTACTCTAGGAGCTCGCGAAGTTCCGGATCCTCAAGAGTCATCTTTTCACATCCACCTTTGATCAAGTAGCATCTCGGATCAAGCATCTTCCCGCGAACGATTTTTGAATGCGGAAAAAGCTCTAGGTTATACCCAAAAACTGGTTCGTAACAATAGTTCACTCTATTAGTGGACGCCTCATACCCTTGCCTATAAGTGTAAGTTAGTTGCTGATCCTTCTGATCGCGAACTAGAAAGGGTAGCATTGCCACATAAATAACGAGCACTGGCACCAATTTTTCTGAAAGTCGGTGATGACGAAAAAAACATAGCGCGACACCGAGATAAGCGAGTGAAAATGTCATCAGCCATCTTGGGTTGACATGGAAACTTTTCACAACCGGAAGCTCGGCAACGAAATCTCGATAAACCCCGCTGGCGACAAATCCCGCAAGCAAGAAGATTCCAATCAAAGAAAAAAATGTTTTATTGTATTCCCGGGGTCGCATCGCCGACAAAATGAAAAGAAGCAAAACCAGTCCCGGAAAAATGTAGTTAGACGACTCCCAGTCACCATACCACCATCCGGTCATTTTCTTGTAATCGAGAATCGGGGGGAGGAGCTGGGCAGTAACTGAAAAAGTAAGCCCAGAGAGATATCCTATGTCCAGGAAGCGAGTTTCCCGAGGAAAGTTACGAGTAAAATCATAAATGCTAAGAAACTTGGGAAGAATTGCCAAAGAGGAGACAAGGAGCGCACAGGTAAAGTTTATAAGAACATTCAAGTAGTGCAGTGGTTCCCGATGAAAGCGAAGAATGGACAAAAAAATTAAAAACCCTGGCGCAAACATAATGTACACGGGAGTCGCCGCTGCATAAAAATCATGGGCGAGGATCAAGCCTACGGTAATAATAGCGGCGATTCTTCTTGAAGATGATTCATGCTTTCGCAGAAGAAGGAACGCAGAAAGTGGCCACAAAACAACTCCGACAAAAGGCAAATGCCCCACAAGCGAGCGCATAAGAATAGATCCCTGAAGGCACCAGGCAAAAGCGAGGTAGAGGGACCAGTTTTTAGGTGTCTGGAATAGCTGACATAGCTTAAGAACGCCAAAGAATCCAAGAACCGTATAAAAACTAAGTTGAACAATGACAGCAATCATATCGGGAAGAAATGCTGAAAGAAGATGAAATAGGCTAAGATTAGCCCCAATAGGATTTGCCCAAACTGGAACACCCAAGCAACGCTGGGGAGTAAACTGAATATTAAAGACACCAAAGTCTCTCCATGCGGTACGATAATCATTTGCCCAGCTCACGACGAGAGAGTAATCATGGCCCATGAGAGGGAAGGATAAAAATACATTTAATAAGATAAGGACAATGGCTACAGAGCAAAGGAGTGTCTTAATCATTTAAATAGCCTTGAAGCTGATTGGCGGTAAAAGCGTACATATCATTAACCCCTGATTCCTCAGCTAAATACCAGGAAATAGTCTCCTGGATAGCCCTAGCAGCTGACCACTTGGGTACCCATCGAAGTTGATCATATGCCAATGAACTATCTATCGCTAAAAAACCCATCTCATGAAAAGGGGCGGCAATGTATTCGGTATGAAATTCAAGACTTGGAGATACCCTTCTAACTATTCCCAGAACGTTTTCAACCGAAATTGACTCAGGTCCAGGTCCAAAATTAAATGTCTTATATTGACCTAATCTTGATTCTGCAAGATTTTGGGCGAGAAGAAGATACCCCACAAGTGGCTCAAGGACATGTTGCCAAGGCCTAACTGCCTGGGAGTTTCTTATCGCCAGTGGAAGTCCAGATCTACTGGCCCTAATAAGATCAGGAATCAGGCGACCTAGAGCATAGTCACCTCCACCGATGACATTTCCTGCCCGGGCCGTAGCTACTGCAGCACCACGTGAACTGAAGCCGAAGGATTGGTAAATACAAGCCGTTACAAGTTCAGCACATGCTTTACTCGTAGAATAAGGATCACTAGAACCAAGCCTGTCTGTTTCTAAAAAAGACTTTCTCTGATCGAGGTTCTCGTAGACCTTGTCCGTAGTGACACTAACAAATGCACGTAGTCCAACAGTGTCTTTAGCCGCCAGAAGAACGGATACAGTTCCAAGTACATTAACTCCAAATGTTTCCATGGGATCAGTGTATCCAGCGCCTACAATAGCTTGTGCTGCAAGGTGGATAATAACCTCAGGCCGTGCTTCCTCTATTCGCTGTCGTAGGATTGCTGTATTCCTGATATCACCTTCAAAATGTGTGATCATTTCCTTAAGCTTAAGCCTATTAAAAAGCTGATTATTTGAAGAGAGAGGCAAAGAGTAGCCATAAACTTTGGCACCAGCCTCAATTAACATAAGTGTGAGCCAAGCTCCCTTAAATCCCGTATGACCCGTGAGGAATACACGCTTTCCCGCCCAATAGTCTAGATTCATTACCAAACTTTCCATGGGGGACAACTTCTCCACATCTCTTCGAGAGTCATCCGATCTCTAAGCGTATCCATTGGCTTCCAAAATCCAGAGTGGCGATAGGCGACAAGTTCATTATCTAGCGCCAAGTTCTGAAGCGGATAATTTTCCAAGATCGTTTTGTCATCTTTTAGATAATTAAAGACTTCCGGGTTACAAACGAAGTAACCGCCGTTAATCCAGGCACCATCACCTTTAGGCTTTTCGTTGAACTTAATGACCTCCGGTCCATTGAGTGTCAATGAACCAAAACGTCCTTCAGGCTGGACAGCAGTAACGGTGACGATTTTTCCATTTTTCCGATGAAAATCAAGCAAGTCAATTATGTTAATGTCCGAAAGTCCATCCCCGTAAGTCAGGCAAAATGCTTCTCTCTCAAGGTATTTTTGCGCCCGGAGAACACGACCACCTGTCTGAGTATCTAGGCCAGTATCAACTAGCGTAATTTTCCAAGGTTCGCTATGAGATGAGTGAATTTCAAATGAGTTCTTTGCTAAATCAATCGTCACATCACTTTGATGAATATAATAATCATGAAAGTACTGCTTTATCAGGTGGCCCTTGTAGCCAAGAAGGATAACAAAATCATTAATCCCAAAATGGGAATAGGTCTTCATAATATGCCAAAGGATTGGTCTTCCACCGATCTCAATCATGGGCTTCGGAATAAGGCTTGTCTCCTCACTGAGACGGGTCCCAAGGCCACCAGCAAGGATCGCGGCTTTCATCTTCTATTCCTTTCAATATAATCCAAGATAACATCAGCAATGTAGTCCATATGCTCATGGTCTAGGGCAGGATAGACACCAACCCAAACCAGATTTTCCATCACATTATCAGTATTCACAAGGCTACTCCCTATGCGCTTCGGGACATCTCGATAAAGTGGTTGCTTTAAAAGATTGCCTGCAAAGAGAAGGCGAGTGCCAATTTTTCGCTGTTCCAAATGCCTTACGAAATCAGCTCTACTTCCCATAAGTGCAGGACGACAAAGAAGCGGAAATCCAAACCAACTCGGCTCTGAGTTACTGGTTGGGGAGGCCAAGCCCAGAAAATTATCGTGGGCCGAAAGGCGTTGCTTTAGGTAGGCGAAGTTCGAATTGCGTTTTATGATAAAATCAGGCAGCTTTTTTAACTGGGACAGTCCGAGGGCCGCCTGCATATCAGTTAGCTTGAGATTATATCCGACATGAGAATATATATATTTATGATCATATCCCGGCGGCATCTCTGGAAACTCATGGTCAAAACGTTTACCACAAGTATTATCTTTACCCGTAGGACACCAGCAATCACGGCCCCAGTCTCGAAAACTCTCTGCGATTTTTTTAAGTCGCCGATCACTGGTGAGAACAGCTCCGCCTTCACCCATTGTAATATGATGAGCAGGGTAAAAACTTGCAGTGGCGATATGACCAAATGTACCCACAGACGCGCCATTTAAACGAGCACCAACAGCATCGCAACAATCTTCCACGAACCAAAGATTCATTTCGTCGCAAACCCTGCGTACCTTCTGGGCGTCAAATGGATTTCCAAGTGTATGAGCGATCATTACGGCCTTAGTCTTTGGGCCACATGCGCGCTTAAGGAGGTCAACGTCAACCTGATGTGTTTCTTGATCCACATCAACGAAGACAGGGACACATCCGTTCTGAACGATTGGGTTAACAGTCGTTGGAAAGCCGGCTGCGACGGTTAGGACCTCATCTCCAGCGCGAAGTCGTCTTTCACCAAGGGCAGGTGAAGTAAGTGTCGAGAATGCAACAAGATTGGCAGACGATCCGGAGTTTACAAGGAGACAGTAGTCTTGTTCCATGAACCGTGAAAAGGAAGCTTCGAAATCTTTAGCGAAGCGACCTGTTGTGAACCACATGTCAAGTGCAGCATCAACTACGTTCACCAGATCCTCTTCGTCGACAACCTTCCCCGCAGCAGGAATATAATCTACCCCAGGTATAATACGCTTGGGCTTGTTGGCCATGAAATAACTACGAACATCAGAAAAAATCTTCTCTCTCATCCTATTATCCTACGAGCACGGTAAACGAATTTCAAACAATCCATAGCCAACTAACGAGGTCGGTAATTTCTTAAAAATTAATCCGCTTCTCCTCAAAGACCAGCGGCTTATCCTGTATTCGTGTAAAAATAAACCCAAGATACTCGCCAATAATCCCGAGAAAAATAAGCTGAATCGACCCAAGGAAAAAGAGACCTATCACAAGTGGAGCAACTCCTATCCTGAAGCTTTTCCAATAAACGATCTTGTATGCAAGGTAAAAGATCGCGAGACAAAATGAAGCGAACGCAGTTGCAAAGCCTGAGATTGTAATGATCCTGAGAGGAATGCGCGAATGGGTGCAGATACCAAGCATCGCCACGTCATAAAGCGTGAGAAAGTTATTCTTAGTTATCCCTCGAGGTCTGCTACGTTGGCTATAGAAAACCTCGGAGACTTGAAATCCCACTTCAAAGACAAGGCCTCGGAAGTAGGGATAAGGGTCCTGGATCTTTTTAATTGAATCGACAACTTTGCGTGAGTAGAGTCCGATACCGATAAAGTTTCGACGTTGTGGAATTTCAGAGAGCCTGTTAATGAGTGAGTAGTAAATTTTCCGAAAAGCAGAAAGGATGAGAGTTTCCTTGACCTCGTGCTTAATGCCGATTACTAAATCGGCGCCGGCCTCCCATTTTGTGATGAATTCAGTGATGATCTCAGGATCCACCTGTAGATCCGAGACCGTAGCAAAGACCGCATCTCCAGGCGCCTCACGGAACGCATGGTAAGGCGAGCGGATGTGGCCAAAATTTCGGGAGTTAAATATCGCAAGAACACGAGAATCTTCCCGGCATAATCGCTCAATCTCTTCGCGCGTTCCATCGGTGGATTTGTTGTCTATGACAAGAAGGCGAAAATCATAATCAGGAAGCGCTTCAAAAACAGCGCGAAATCTACGGTACAAAACCTCGATGTTTCCACGTTCGTTATAGCAGCCAGCTGAGATGCAGATAGTTTTCACAACGGTCCTTCAGAGATCATTTTATCAATCATATTCCAACTAAGAAGCCGACACAACCAAACAGATGTCGAGTAAATCACTCTTCCTCTAAAGTATTCTATACCTCCCTAATCTATGTTAAATTTCCTCCATCAACTATTATCCAGGAATGAAAAATGACAAAGACGAATGATCAAGGCCCTCTGTTCATTCTAGAGATGGCGAATAACCATATGGGAAACATAG
The DNA here is from genome assembly GCA_027487685.1 of Pseudomonadota bacterium. Lineage (GTDB taxonomy): Bacteria > Bdellovibrionota > Bacteriovoracia > Bacteriovoracales > Bacteriovoracaceae > Peredibacter. The sequence goes on from JAIYDC010000144.1 coordinate 15,306, forward strand.
AACACGGGGAGAGGATTATTCGAGAATTCGCCGAAGTCTGTAAACGTCATCCAAAACTCCAATTTGCTTTTAAACTTCAATACCGCGACCTAGATTCATATATCCACCCCGCGATGAAGGATCGATTAGACGTGAAGTATGTGAAGCGCTTCTCGGAAACGCGCTTAAGCCAATCGGATTTTGATCGACTCGTGAACTGCATGAGAACGAATGGATTCCTCACTATGGCGACCCCTTTCGACGAGAAATCAGTCAAGGTTATTGAATCTCAGAAACTGGACTATATTAAGATTGCAAGCTGCTCCTTTACGGACTGGCCGCTCCTCGAAAGTGTCGTCCAAACTAATATCCCAGTGATCGCCTCTACGGCAGGCGCCAGTGTTTCAGACATCGATAAAGTTGTAAGTTTTTTCACCCATCGTAACAAAAGAATTTCAATCCTCCACTGCATCGGTGAGTATCCGACCCCAGATGAGAATTCAGAATTATCGCAGATCGAGTTTCTGCGTACACGATACCCAGATCTTCGAATCGGCTACTCCACCCATGAAGCACCGACCAACACTGACAACATTATGATCGCCATCGCCAAAGGTGCGACGATTTTCGAGAAACATGTAGGAGTTAGAACTTCAGAATTTGGCCTTAACGACTATTCTGCGGATCCCGAACAGGCGGCCAGATGGTTAGCGGCTGCTGAAAGATCACTGCTTCTTTGTGGCGTAGGCGGAGATCGACATCAGATAAACACCAACGAAGCCGACTCACTCCGTTCTCTACGAAGAGGTGTTTTTTCGAAAAGGCTCATAGAAGCGGGTGAGGTAATTCGGAATGATGACATTTATTTCGCTTTTCCTCCGAATCCGGACCAGGTCACAGCTAATGATTGGTCAAAGTATGCCCAGCTCCGGGCGCTTTATGACATTGAACCTGACGCCCCTGTTATGCGCTCAATTGTGCAACTGGTTGATAGTCGGGGACAAGTTTGGGAAATCGCTCAGAGAGTAAAAGCGTTTCTGAAAGAAAGCAATGTTCAGCTTCCAGGCAGAACCGAAATGGAGATTTCTCACCACTATGGGATAGAGCGTTTCTACGAAACCGGAATTACTATGTTAACCGTCGTCAACCGTGGTTACTGTAAGAAACTCATCGTTGTCCTTCCTGGGCAACGCCATCCAGAACAATACCACCAGGAAAAAGATGAAACGTTTCACGTACTTTATGGAGAAATTGAGCTCATCTTAGACGGGGTTCCACGTACACTCTCTCCAGGTGGTTTAGTGACGGTAGAGCCAGGTACACGCCATGCCTTCACCTCTAAAAACGGCGCAGTCATTGAAGAGCTGTCAACATCCCATAACTCGAGAGACTCTTTCTACACTGACGAATCGATCGCTAAAAATAAAACTCGAAAAACACTCCTTAGCTACTGGATGGATTAATAATGGGAACTTACCGTGTTGCTGACTACATCATGGAATTCATCGCTGACTTAGGAGTTAAGCACGTCTTCCTCCTCCCCGGCGGCGGTGCCATGTTCTTAAACGATGCTCTCGCCCTTTGTGAGCGACTGACCCCTGTGCCCTGTCAGCATGAGCAAGCCTGTGCAATAGCTGCTGAAGCGTATTCACGCATCGATGGAAATTACGGCGTTGCAATGGTCACAACTGGGCCTGGCGCAACGAACGCGATAACGGGTGTCGCAGGAGCATGGATTGAATCCGTACCGATGCTTGTCATCTCAGGGCAAGTGAAACGTAAAGATCTTCTTGGCACCTCTCCTCTGAGACAAAAGGGTGTCCAAGAAGTCGACATCGTCTCCCTGATTGGAAACATCACTAAGTATGCAAAAACAATTGAGCGGCCCGAAGACATTCGTCTTGAGCTAGACCGCGCGGTTCGGCTGAGCCGATCAGGCCGCTGCGGACCTGTCTGGCTCGACGTGCCTCTAGATATTCAAGCTGCAGTTATTGATAAGTCGAAACTTAAAGGGGAGGAGAGTATGGTTACTCTTTCGCCCGAGATCGCCCCGCTTTTCAGTGACAAGTTAAGGGAACTTCTACGAAACTCACAGCGTCCCCTTATCCTCGCGGGACATGGTGTCCGTCTATCTGGTGGCATGGAAGAACTGAAGCGAGCGGCAGAGAAACTGCAGATCCCGGTGGCAACGACCTGGAACGCGCTGGATCTTCTGCCCCATAACCACCTACTTAACGTGGGCAGACCAGGAGTGGTCGCTCTGCGTGGTCCAAACTTCGCCGTTCAAAACTGCGACCTCCTAATCTCCATCGGCTGCCGACTCGATAACATTATTACTGCATTTAATCCCCAAGGCTTCGCTCGAGGCGCGAAGAAGGTTATCGTTGACGTGGACCCGAACGAGATCGATAAGCTCCCTATGTTAATTGACCTTCGCATCGTCTCGAGTGCGAAAACCTTTCTCACTGAACTTTCGAAAATTGAATATGCAGGTCACAGTACGTGGATCGATCGGTGTCAGAGCTGGAAACTTCGATATGGAGCAGAACACCAGATACAGTATTCAGCGGACGGGAGGATCTCCCACTCAGAGCTGGTTGATTCTTTATCAAGAATCATTCCAGAGAGCACCCTAATTTCAACGGGAAGCTCAGGCCTTGCGATTGAATTTTTCTACACTCTTTTTAAAAACAAGGTCGGCCAGCGAGTCTTCCTGACATCTGGGCTCGGTTCCATGGGATACGGTCTTCCTGCGGCCATTGGGAGCTGTTTTTCTAACGGGCTCAAGAGAATGGTCGCCATCGAAAGTGACGGTAGTCTCCAGCTTAATATCCAGGAACTCGCAACACTTAGGGCCTTTAAATTACCGATCATCCTCATTATTATGAACAACGACGGGTATGCATCGATCAGAAACACCCAGAGAAACTACTTCTCAAGCAGATTCATTGGTACGGGACCCGAAGCGAATCTTTGGATGCCCGAGCTCCGCGATGTTTCAAAAGCCTACGATATTCCATACTGCTTAATCGATTCTCCGAAAAATCTCGATGCAAAGCTTGTGGAAGCTCTGGGAAGTCAAGGACCCCTTATCGTTGACGTGAGACTCGAAAGGAACGAAACTTTGGCGCCCAAAGTCAGTGCTATCCCTCTTCCTGATGGAAGCATGACTTCGATGCCCCTAGAAGATATGAGTCCGCTCTTGACCCTCGATGAACTTGAGGCGGAAATGATAGTACCTTTGCTTCCAGAGTCGCGAGCAGCAAGGAAGAGGGAATGACAAGAACGTCCTCATGCCCATGCTGTCTCGAGGTCGTCTCTTCTGCCACAAGTGCATTTAGTAAATGTCATCGTTGCGGGCATAAATGGCGGCACTCACCCATCGAGATTGTTTACGAAAACCTCGAGCTTCGAAACGCTGGACCTGAACGGCACAAAGAAAGAAAGATCGAAGACCGCTCCAAGCTTGTTCTCTCACTTATTACTCCCTTTACAAGAGTTCTAGAGATTGGCTGTGCCGAGGGAGATCTTGCAGCAAACATTCGGTCTAAGATGCCTGTTTTCTATGCCGGCCTTGAGGTTTCTCGTGATCGTCATCAGGCACGCTCACGTGTTAGCGAACTTTTCGAGTCACCGGTCTCTCAGTTATCCGGAACTCAAACCTTCGACCTTATCCTCTCGTTCCATGTATTGGAACATATCCACAATCTCGATTCTGAACTCAATCATTGGCACCGCCTCCTGACCAACAAGCCTCAATCTCGAATACTCATCGAAGTTCCAAACGGTTCAGGACACCCGTTGGTTGAGGTTGACATGAACAATGAGCACATACACCAATTTGGTCCGGCCTCGCTTACTCATCTTCTACGAAGGAATGGCTTTGACATTCTGCAGCTCACCACCGGAAACTTCGAGTCACCCTCGTATTCGGACAGTCTTCGCATTCTCGTGGCGCCAACTATGTCCCAAGCTGAAAAAGCAGACATTTTCATCGATTCGGTCACGGGCCTTATCCCAATTCCATTCATTATCTGGGGTTGCGGTGGAGATTTTAGAACTTACCTTCTTCCGTACCTGATGAATCTTAAAGTCTATGCTATTTTAGATAGCGCTCCCATGGAAGCGTCTTTTCTCCATCTCCCGGTTCAAAGCTTCTGCTCAGAACACCTCGCCTATCCCGTTCTAATTGCTAGCATCCGCTACGAGGATGAGATTAGAGAACAGCTCATTTCCCTAGGTTTTACTAATCTCCAGATAAGAACCCTCGCGCAACTTCTCGAGGCAAGCCGTTACCATGCGTAGCTGCCCGGTCTGTCAATCAATTCAATCCCATGAAATCTTTAAAATGCGATTTGCCGTCCCAGATGATTTTGTCATTGGAAACCTTCAGTCAGTCCGCAGCTGTCAAAATTGCGGGATGATATTCTCTGATGCTGGTAAGATGCAGGAAGCGTACAACCGGTACTACGCATCCTCGATTAAGTACACTGCTGACCTGGAAGGACCTAGCGAGATTGAGACCAAACGGCTCGAACACGTTTATCAGGAGCTAGCTCCATATCTCAATGCCAATACCGTAATCCTCGATTTTGGATGCGGCGGAGGTGGGCTATTATCACTCCTCGCGCGGATGGGACAAAAAAATCTGATCGGCGCTGACCCCGGGCCTCGCCCCAAAATCGCTACCCGAGAGTTTGATTTCGCTCACCTTTCTCTGACCGAATTCGACCTCAGAGAGTTTAAACCCGACATTATTTTGGCGACCGGGGTTTTTGAGCACATCCTTGATCTTCAAAAAACTATGGACCATCTTCGATCGTCACTAGACCCAGGCAAGCTCCTCTACGTTCAGGTTCCAGACGCTAGTAAGTACGAGTGTGGAGTGATTTCTCCGTTTCAAGATTTCAACCTGGAACACATCAATCACTTTTCGAGCACTCATTTGATGCAACTTTTTGAGGCGAATGGGTTTGAGATCATAACAGTCATTGAGAGCCGTTCTCCACATACGGCAAATTACCTCATGCCTGTCATAAGTGTCATTGGAAAACGATCGAAGCAGGTGAGCCCGATTGCGAGGAATTCCAATAGTCTCGAAGGATCTATACTTAGCTACATCTCTGCTTCAGATCGCCGCCTGGACCAGATACTCGAGGATCTTGAGAAGAAGCTAGGGACTAAATCAGAGGTCTACCTCTGGGGTGGGGGCCAGCTATCCTTGAAACTTCTTGGTACTCCATTCTTTCAAAAGCTCCGGGTAATGAGGATCATTGACCGATCACCAACCACAAGAACTATAAATGGAATTGAAGTTTCCGAAAAGTTCACCGATCTCTTGCCTGATGTTCCGATAATCATCGCCTCAACCCTCCACGCTTCCGAAATCCAGCAACACATCCTGGGGCTCGGCCTGCCGAATCCCCTGTTCCAACTTTTTCAGGGTTAGACTTTTTCGTCTCATGTTGTAAAATTTGAAGATGAAAACTGAACTTAGAGAATTAAATACCGATGACGAAGAGGCTTTTATAGTAGGACTAAAAGAGTGGATCGATGAAAGTCCACACTGGTATAGTTTTGCCTGGAAGGATGGAATGACCTTTAAAGAAATGCTAGAGATTCTATCAAATGAAAGACTTGGCAAGGACCTGGCCCCAGGAAGGGTTCCACACACGATGCTTTACGGTTTTTTAGACGGAGTCATTATTGGTAGAGTCAGTGTTAGGCACACTCTCAATGAATCTCTTCGATTGCGAGGCGGCCATATCGGATATGCTATTGCGCCTCGGTTCAGAAGAATGGGTTACGCGAAGGAAATGGTTGCCCAGGCACTTGTCTATTGTAAGACTATTGGCGTGAAAGATGTGATGGTTACTTGTGGTGACACCAATGTGCCATCTTGGAAAATCATTGAACATTTCAGCGGAAAACTTCAAGACCGGATATGGGACGAGGAGGATCAAGAAACGATTCGAAGGTATTGGATCAATCTAACTTAGGCGGAGTGCTACTTCTCAAGGAGCGCGTTTAACTTATTACCATGTGCATCCAAGTCTTCGTACATCGGGTAATGCTTAACTAACTCACAGCCCTTGCAGGCGTCGACGCCCCTCCAGGATTTCAAAACTTGATTGCGCCGAAACGCATTCAGTGCTTGCCCGTCCCAGATACTCTTGATGCTTTCTTGCTGAACGGATCCAACGGTGGTTTTCCGATGCCAGTCGACGCAACAGACAGCGACGTCTCCGTTGCTATGTATCGAGAGGGAATAGAAAGGGGAAGGACAAATACGCCGTTCCTTCGCGAGACTCACTCCAGTCATTCCCTTTGGATTAGAGCCTATTATTTCTCTTGCCTTTGCCGTTATCCCCACAAGGTTCTCAATAGCTACCGCATCTGCAATCGGCACGAAAGTCCGGAAAAACTTCCGCCGATCCTCATCGGTCATTCCGGTATCTACAATTTTCACGTAAATAAATGTCTTTTTTCCGTACTTACGAACGGAGCGCTTAAATGCGATAAGGTTTGAAACTATTTCCTCGAATGACTGATGCACCTTTGTTGTCTCGTAGTAGCCCTCGTCGGAAAGTGCCTCTATCGAAATTCGTACTTTATCGACTCCGGATTTCGCGAGCTTTTCCAGCCGTTCTCCCTTTAGGAGTGAGGCGTTGGTTATGAGGGTGACCTCTCGGACGGTCCCGGACTCTTTGGCATAGGCGATCATCTCGCCTACCTGAGGATTTAAAAGAGGCTCTCCATAATTTCCGACCATTAACTCCTGAACTTTATCCGGAAAAGCTTTGAACCCATCGATAATTCCACGGTAATGCTCCAAAGACATTGAGGTAAATTTAAAGCCGGCCTCTTTCAGAGACTGAGGGTTTACCTGGGGACAGAAAAAACAACGGAAATTGCAAGAGCTCGCGGGGTCAATATGAACTTTCAGTGGAGTTGCCAATGGCAGAAACTTTATTAATCCACGACCCCGACCAAAGAGAAAATAGCGCCAGTGCATTCTCAAAAGACCAAAGATGACCTTACCGGAATTAAAAATTCCAGCGTAGATGGCGAGTTGAAGGAGGTAACGAATAGCGTTCAAACTTTTTCCTTGTTAACCCAATTATGAATTAAATTTTGATCGGTTGAAACATTATTCGGAGACTAGACGGCCAGTTATGTACTCGAGTTTCTTAGATCCTAAGCCGGACTTTGGACTGCGGTCGAATTCCTAGAGGCCTTGTAGCTTAAGTACCCACCTGAGTCGATCAACTTTTGCCCGTTTAGTATACTAAAACGAGGAGTTGATTATGACCAAAAAGACACAAAAGAAGTACCCCGAAGAAGTGAAGGCAAGGTGGTTGCCGACTATCTCAGCGGTGCTAAGAGCGCTAAGCAGATCGCCCAGGAACTTGGACTAGAAGTTCACGTCATCTATGGCTGGCGCGAGCTGCAGCCGATGACAAGAAACGCAACCAGGGCCTTCTGGGACTTCAAATGCAGGGGTTCTCACCTGAAGCCGCTGAAATGCTCACCCGCAAGAACGAAGAATTTGAAGTCTACCAGAAGAAGGTTGCCAAGCTCTCTATCATGGTCGATCTTTTATAAAAACTCCAGACGTCGGGGGACTATCAACCAGAGAGCGTATTGAGTGGGTTGATCGCCACCACAAAGAAGTCGGAACGTAAAAGAAGGCGTGCCAAATGATGAATTTGTCTCTGGCAACGTATTACGCCAATCCGAAGGTTACCATGCCCGACCAGGAGGAGAGGGACGCTGAATTACGTGATGCCATCGAGCGCGTGAGGGTGGAATTTCCACGTGCGGGGTATCGTCCGCTCATGCATTACTTAGGGCGCAATGGGATCAAGCAAGTCTGGACGGCGGACATAACTTATATTCGAATCAATAATGAATTCGCTTATCTCGCTGTCATCCTGAACCTGTTCTCGCGCAAAGTGATTGGGTAAGCGATATCGAAGAGGATTAAGGGACAACTAGCGATGGACGCACTAGAGATGGCGATTCTGAAACGCAGACCACCTCGTGGTGTGATTCATCACAGCGATCGTGGTGTTCAATATCTTTGCAATGATTATGTGAAAATCCTCGATGAGAACGGACTCCACATCTCCTTCTCAGCGAAGGGAAATTCCTATGACAATGCATGGACAGAATCGTTCATGAAGACGCTGAAATACGAGGAGGTTTACATGCGCCACTACAAAACGTAGCTGGACGTTATGGCCAACGTGTCCCATTTTTTTGAAGTAGATTATAACAAGAGGAGACTGCATTCGTCTTTGGGCTATGTCCCGCCGGAAGAGTTTGAAGAATTGAGTCGGATGAATTATAAGGGTGAAGAAGACGCTCGACCGGAGATCATGCTCTAAGCTACATCGACTCTATTAAAACGACCGCACTCCAAAGAGGCTTTTTTGAAGGACTAAATGAGTGGGTTAGTGAAAGTCCACAATAGTATCGTTTTATCTGGAAGAGCGGAATGAGCTTTAAAAAGATGCTCGAAGTTCTCTCAAAAGAAAGAGCTGGCAAGGACCTTGCGGCGGGAAGGGTTACACGACGGAACTGGTTGCCCAAACACTTGAATATTGCAAGAGCATCGGTGTGACCAATGTGATGGTAACATGCGCAGATACTAACGAGCCCTCTTGGAAAATAATTGAGCGCTTCAAGGGAAAACTTCAAGACAAGATTTGGGACGAGGAGGATCAGGAAACGGTCCGAAGGTATTGGATCATCCTGGATGAATGAGGATTTGTTGTCCTTTCACCTCAATCCTTTTCACCCAAGATTGCTATCATGTTTCTAAATTTTTTAGTTTCTTGAATGGCGAGGCCGCTGTTCTGTAACCACTTTAGTATTTCACTGAGCTCATGCAAGTAAAGAACATCTGTCGAAATTGAGCCATCTTGAGATTCTCTTTTTCCAACAAATCTCTTTCCTTCAAAATGCACCTCCTTATAGGAGTTCGTCCAAGCTTCATAGGATTCCGGATCGGCTAGAATTAGTAAAAACTTTCCACTCTCTACCAAAACACGACTAAGTTCCCTCGAAGCCATTTCTTTATCTTCAAGGAGGTGCCAAACTGCAACCGAGAAGGCCGCATGAACTGAATGGTCATTTAAGGGCAAAGCATATGCATTGCCCAAAATAAAGCTGCGATGATCGTCGTAAAATAGAGATGATGCTCTATGAATCAGGGCAGGGGAGGGGTCAACACCGATGTAGAAAGCATCCTTGCAGACCTGTAAACAACAGACCCCTTGCCCACAACCTATATCCAGAACAGTTTGCCGAGGAACATGATCTAACCATTCATTTAGAAGTGGATAAATATCCTGTTCCCTTACACTCGCGGCAGGTGCTTCAATCGTTTGAATCCACTCTTCTGCAATATACTTCCCGAAATTGCGGTCATCCATAATTTGAAGCTAATGAGAGTCTGATTTGGTTTAGAAAGTGGCGCAACCGGCGTACCCACCCAAAATGCTAACAATTGCTAACGTTTATAAAAGTAAGTAGACAGAAGTAGAAATAAGCCATTTTTAGAAACCAATTTTAATTACATTTCCAGCATTTAGAGTCGGAGCAAGAGCATTTAGACAATCAGTGGCACCCTTTTCATTTACCCCTGCCAAACGATTATATTTTTGAACTGTTTTAAGTTCTGCCCAACCTGCGCATTTCATTACTTGGCCCAAGGAGACACCTTGAGAGAGTAGGTGAGTAGCGAAGCAAGCCCTGAAAGTATGGAAGTTAATCAAGGGTAAGCCAATTTCGGAGCAAAAGCTTTGTACACATTTGGCCTGGTGCCCAATATTCCATCTGGGAATTCTTGGGAGTACAAACTCTGATTTTGAATTGTTCTTAAGAACTCCAAAGATTTGAAATAAGAAGTCATTTATCGGCACGGATCTAAACTGCCCCGATTTTGTAGACTTGAAAATGTTCTTCCTCTTATTAAACGATTCATCAACCAAAATTGTTCTTTTTTCCAAATCAACATTTGCCCATTTTAGCGCAAACAGCTCCCCACTTCTCATTCCTGTATGAATCGCAGTAGCCCAAATTTCGTACCATGGATTGTTAAGCTCATAAGCCTTTTGCAAAAAGTACTGAAGCTGTTCCCAGGAAAGAATTTTTGGAGCCCTCTCTTCTACTTTAGAGACAGTTATTCCTGCTGTGATACTTGGGAGATTATTTGGACAAAGACCTTCATCTTTTGCCCACTGATAAACCCTAGCAGTCGTATGTAGAATTTTTGTGAGGTAGCTATTAGACTTCCCGGCTTTCTTTGCATTCTCAATCGCAAAACGAACATCTACTCTTGAAATTTCTGAAATTGGCTTTTCCCAAAAATTTACAGTCCAGATTTTTAGCATCGCCACATAGTCATCAATGGTATCTTGTTGAACTGTTTCGAAGGTTGCTTTATAAATTTTGTACTTCTCAACAATTTGGCACCATCTATCACCTTTACCAGCAAGTACCTTCACCTCTTCAATACATTCGAGCAAGAGATCTTTCTCTAACCTTTCAGCTTTACCTTTAGTTTCGATACCTTTTTTTCTTCGTTGGGCCCGTAGACCTGGGTTGTTTGAAGATCTATGAGAAACATAGACTTCATAAAATGTTTTATTTTCATTTTGATAAGATTTAACTGCCATAGAAACCTTCCTTTTTAATGGAAGTTTCGAGCAATTTATCGAGTTCTGATCTTTTGAATCTGTTCCGGTTTCTTAATTTATAAGGTCTTATATACCCCCTATAAATCATAACTCTAAGGTTCTCGGGGGAGATCCTTAAATATTCCGCAGCTTCACATGAATTAAGCCATATTAAGTTTTCAAAGAGCTTATTTGAATTAGATATCATGTCCGTACCTCTGAAAAAAGTTATTTCAGATATTGGACACTGTTCAGGGGGATTGTTTTAGGTAGGTTATTGTTTAACTTCTATGATGCGAGGCCCACCGAAGGCAGAGTTAAGCCTAACACCCTTTGGAAATCCTTCTAGTGTTCCAGGGATATAGCTTTGTGAATAGTCTGTACGCAAGACCTCATGAATTCTTTTCTTCGAATCTAAGTAATTTTCCTCATTCAAATTCAGCAAATCATAATTCTGGGAGTTATCTAGCTGAAGAACCAAAATTAAATTGGCCACAAAATCGAAGGCTTGATAGTGAGAAATATAGGGAGTTAGCCCCCTAAGTACTGTGCCATTTCCAAAAATTAAATAATCCAACAATTGAAACTTATACTGCGAAACCAGTGAAGTGCTTTTCCCTTTAAGGTCAGGTAATTCACGCTTTCTTTCTATCAGCCTATCAAATCTTTCTTCAGAGCGCTTTGAAACAGAAAGCATAGAAGAGCTTCGTACCAGCTTTATAACAAGATCTTCTAAAATAGATAGGTGAAGAGTTCTAGATTCAGCCTTTAATACTGACGGGAAATCTGTTTCAAAGAAAGTTTGAAATTTTGAAATAATGACACGTATAGATTCAGAATCTTTATCAAAAGTCGCAAAATCTTCTAGCAATAAATTTATCCTGTCCAACAATAACCTACCTAAATTTCCCAACTCTCCAAATCTAACCTGGAAATGTTCAAAAACTTTTTTCAGGAGACTATCATGATGAACAAAAAATTCCAAATTATTGCATTTATGTGGATGAAGGGCATGAATCAAACGACGCTTGCGAAGCAAGTGGGTTGTAGCGAATCCAGGCTCTCAAGAATACTCAATTCCCATGTACTACCATCTAAGACAGAAACAGAGGCAATTGCGAAAGCCTTAAGTGTTTGCCCATCCAAGGTAGAAAAAATGATGCTTGGAGGTGGCAAATGAAAAACCCACTTATCGAAAAAGCTGAAAGTCTACTTGGTATTGAACTCATTAACTTCGACTTCAATGGGAAATTTTATCGTTACGGACAAAAAAAAGAATATTGGGCAGTAGGAAAAGAAATCAATCATAGCAAGCAGACATTCACATTTCTTAATTGTGGCAATTTCATTGAAGGAACTTCGCAAAAATTTAATAACATTGGCGGTCCGATTTCTAAAGTATTTGCAAATAAGCTGGCCCAGCTGCATTCCGTTGTTAATGAGACTATAGAAGCAGAAAGAGAGAAGGCGTATCGGGAATGTGTCGAGAAATGGCTACCTATTTGGAGCTCATCAAAAAGTGGAGGGCACGAGTATTTAGCCCATAAAGGTGTTCATCCTCACAATTCACGAATTTCATTATCGGGCGAATTACTAATACCACTTTATGACAAAAATAAAGCATTTTGTGGCGTTCAAAGAATCTCCAAATATAATGACAAATTTCAAAAGCGCTTTGCACTCGGAACTAAAACGAAAGGTAGCTTCTGCTTTTTGGATAAATTAGCTTCCAGGGAGGTCATATATATTTCTGAAGGGTTCGCAACTGCGGCTACAGTTCAGGAGGCGATTCCTGAGTATGCAGCCGTTTGTGCTTTCAATTGTGGAAACCTCAAGTCAGTTCTTTATGAGCTTAAGGAACTATTTCCAGATTCAAAATTCATAATCGCTGCCGACCTCGATAAACATGGTCTTGGGGAGAAAAAAGCAATCGAGGCTATCAACGGAATTCCGGGTGCAATTTATGTTTTGCCTCTGTTCAAAGAACAAGGAGAGAATACAGATTTCAATGACCTTTCTAGAATCGAAGGCATGGATCAAGTTAGGTCTCAATTACTATTAGACTCAAATGAGTTTAATGAAAAAGACTTTGAACTAGATATACTGAATGGGTTTGTTAAAGAAGTTGGGCAACGAAAAGTGAAGGACCATGACAGACTCAGGGCCTATTTCGACTTTATATACAAATACAAAGTAGCGATTGATCACAGAGTCTTTGCCTTTGATGGTGTTATGTACTCTGTTATGGGAGAGCTTAAAATAAAAGAGTTTGCTCAACTTCACTACCGAGCGAGTAACGAGTTTGTTTCAATTAAGGATATTTCCGAGTTCTATTCACTTGTCCTTCGCTCTAATGTCATTGAGGAGTTTGAAGGGTCAACGGTAGTAGATGGTGGTTACATTAATTTCATGAATGGTGTTCTGGAAGTTAAGTCTGGAATTCTTTTAAAACATGACCCCAAATATCTTTTTACATATGTCATCCCTCATATTTTTAATTCAAATAGCGTATGTCCGACGTGGGACTTGATGTTGGAAAATTTAACTCTTGGTCGAAATGATTTAATTTTAAATATTGAGGAGTTTTTAGGATATGCACTCTCCAATATGGACTATGGACTTGCTCCGAAGGCCCTAATTCTGGATGGGAGTGGTGCGAATGGTAAAACCACGCTCGTAAATGCTTTCAAAATGGTTCTTGGGAATAAGAATGTAAGCTCTATTCTTGTCTCGACTATTAATGAAAATCGCTTTGTGTCTTCTACACTTTTCAAATCTTTACTTAACATTGCGGAGGAAGAAAAAATTTCAGTTTTCAAAGAATCAGAAAACTTCAAACGACTAACTGGTGGCAGCCCTATGACAGCCGAGAAAAAGGGCAAGGACGCGTTTCAGTTTACAAATCGTGCGAAACTTTTAATGACTTACAACAACCTACCCACAATTACGGATCGTTCACATGGCATGTTTAGAAGACTTCTAATTATCCCATGTGATCAAAACTTTACCGAGCGACCAGATCTATTCATTTCTGATCTAGAAATCAAGATTCAAGAAGAAATTCCGGGAATCATCAATAAGGCCATCGCTGGTTTAAAACGACTAAAGAATCAACGTGGCTTTACAGAATCTCAAGTCATAAAGCAGAAGATTGAAGAGGCGTATTTTGCATCAGATTACATTGCTTCCTGGTTTAATGAACGAATTCTAATCACTGAGGAATCATCAGATAAAGAAACAACTGAATCATTATATTTAGATTTTATTAATGAGATTGCTCCTGTTCCGCAACCAAGCAAATTCAAATTCGGAAAAGAGGTAAAGGCCATTGTCTCTAAACTCAATAAGCAACACCCTCGACTTGCATATGGACAAGTAAAGATTGGTGGATTCTCAGGAAAAGGAATCACCGGCGGAAAAGTTAGAAGAACAAGTTTCTGAGTTTCACTTTTTTAACCATTGCTCGTTGATTGTTCTAAAAATATTTCTAGGTGTTTTTGATGTGATAAATGAAAGTAGATAGAAGATGAAAAGGTGAAGATCTTAGCAAAACTGATTGGAAGCAGTTCGTTTAACGTATAAGGAGAAAAATAATTTCTCCGCAAGGCTTGAAGAATCGGGCCCTTAACGCGCCGGGTCCACGGCCCTGCATATTCACGGGCCGGTAAATAAATTCAAGAATTTACCTGAAGATACCGAAATAGGTATCGGCGGAGGAGTTCAGAAATGATTTACGTTGAGGCATCTTCAGCTGAGTGGTCTCGTAAGCATCAACTACCAATCACGGCCAGAAAATGTCCGTGCTGCCATAGCGAATTTCCTTTAGATGTTCCAATTGCTATTACAGGTTACAGGGGCTTCATGATGCAAAGACATGACTGCCCGGAAAAAAAATATCCGCGAATCTATAAGCCCGTTGATCAAACTTTAAAACTGGCCTGGGCCAGGGCTTTGTATTAAAAGGCGGTTTCCGTCCTAGAAGCCGCCCCGATTTACTTTAAGCAATTACCTTCGAACCAAATCCTTGCACACGGAAACCCATCCGGCGAATAATGGCCGAAAGTTCCTCGGAGAATACGCCGTCAAGAACAGCCGCCTTAAGATACAGCTCGTTCTTTTGGCTCGGAAGGCGAGCCTCGACATAGTACCCGTCTTTGTTTCCGCCGCCGCCACCGCTTCCCTGGCGTTGTCTCTTTTCCATTTCAAAACGAATTTCTGTGAGAAATCCCAGTACAAACTTGAGAGCCTTCTCATCTGAAATGGTTGTCTCATCTCCAAAAACAACTGGAAGATAGCCTTTTGGAGTTGGCGCAAGAGATACGGACACTGTGTCCAGGGTTTCAAGTTGAGCAGCGATATGAATTTCATCATCGACTGACTTAACAAGTACCTGCTTCAGAATTTCGCCAGCATCGCGCTCGCTAAACTGAAAAAGTCCGTGGTTGGTGAAAGGGGCCTCTTCGAAAAGTTCGAAGATTCTTGCAGCTTCCTGATGCTGCTTTTGTGTGAGTTGAAGCACAATAGTTCTCCTTGTTATGCCTGTTGATAACACAGTGGGCCGAAAGGCCGCACAAAAATCTCATTGACAGACAAATACGAGGCCAACTATGATCTGTTTACTGAGTAGGCCATAGGGGGGCTCGCAAAAGTCTAGATTCGTCTGGGCCGTTAAAAGTCCTCCTTCGCTGAAAATACTCCATTGAATCACTCTAAAGCTTGGCCTTATCAATATCTAGTGTCTAGCAAAAAACATCGCCAATTTTTTGACGGTTTTCAGCCGCGGTAATTTCTTCTGCGCCTTTCATCATTTCGATTAATTGCGATCATTATAAGTGAAATTCAATAAAGGAAGGCGTGTGGGAATTATCAACATCTGGTTAGAAGAAACAAAGAAGTACAAAGTCATTATTGATCTTGTCGCGCATATGAATTTTGAACAAAACGGAAAGCGGCCAATCGCTCACCTTTATCCCTCTCTAGAGAAGCTTCTGGATGAGTGCCAACTAACAAGTAAGGGAATAGCGCGAGAACAACTACCTCCTTTGTGTTCCGGAAGGGCGCTTTTTGAATCAAACCTTTCCTACGAGCAAATCGAACAAGAGGTAAATAAGGCACACGACTTCTTTAATCAAAATTTGAAATTAATACAGAAGGCCGCGGAAGGAAAAGTTAAGAAGCAGCTTACTTATGTTCAAAGGGTCGAAGTTGAAAATTATTTCATGAAAAGTTTAAAAGCAATTCCTGCCAAAGATTTCTTATTCGTTGGAGATGAAGCTCATCTTTATGATGATGATATAAATTTATTTAAGAGAATGTGTGAATTTCTCGCCCGTTATTAACATGAGTTCTAATCTACTATCCATTGGACAATATTTTTATTCATCGGCTTCTCAAGTTTGGGCAACGGTAACTATTTTCTCATGTGTTTTGATTCGGGAAAGAATGATTAATTCTAACAATGAAATGGATAAGTGCTTTCTTATCTGTCAGCCCAAAGTATTAAAGTTCAAATCAACCCTCAGGAACTTTAACCGAATTGCTAATAATGATGAGAAAATATTTGAAAACCGGAATGATTTTTTTGATTTTATAGACCGTTATCCTAATGAAGATGCTTTCTTTGATGTAAGTAACCAGGGCATTCCTACAATCGGAAACGCAGCAGATGATCAATCAAATTTAAATGATATTTCATCTGTAAAAAGATACGCCTCAATATTCAGGGGACATCAAAAAAAATTCGATGAGGATAAAGTCTCAATACGGAATTTCTTTTTTTCAGGTTTTGCATTAACCGTTGCAGCACTTCTTTTTTTGTTAATTGTTGAATCTCTTACTATTTGCCCAAAGCTGTTTTTCTGCATCAGTGCAGTTTACTTAATCGCCAACATTATTTGGATTTACAAACTATATCGCAAGTTTGTTTAAGTTCATTGGCGCTTATTTTTCAAGTTATTCAGCTGATCTTCTAGTTTAAATGCTTTCGGTCCATCGTGTTTTCGCTGAAGAGATTTTTTGGAAATCCAGCGTATATCTTGTGCCCAATAATGGACCGTGGAGTAATCCAAAGTAATTCCCGGCCACTCCACAAATTTTTTATATCTTCCGACATATTCACCTTTGGTTTCTCTAATATCCTTATCCCATTTGTAATGTTTTTCTAAAACCACAGTACCTTTTCTGTCACTTACCTGAAAAAAAATCGTGTAAGACTTCAGTTCTTGGTCAGGAAGTCTTTCTGTAGAAGTTTCCCATGTAACGGCACATCTACGAGTCAAATAGTCACAAGTTGTATCTGGTTTTAGTATTTTAAAACCTATTAAGTCCTTATCCGACCCCGTAAACTTTTCGCCCACTAAGTTGACCCAAGCCTTAGGTTTTCCACTCTCATACGTTTGTGAAAAAGAAAGCTGGCAAATTAAACCCAGCACTGGAACAAGAACTAATTTTTTCATGCGTTAACCCTATTGTTTTTTAATTCTTCTAAGAACGACTTCAAAAACCCCTGCATTTATTTCTTGGGTATACTCTTCAATTGAGTCTCTCGATTTCGTCTTCTCTCCGTAACAAAGCTCTTCAATTGAAAGACCGAACACATTGGCCACTGCTCTTACCTGGTCAAGGCTTTTAGGCTCGGCTCCACTCAACCAATTATGCAACGTTTGCTTGGGAACCTTGGCCGCTTGAGCCAACTCTACTAAGTTGATCTTTTCCTTGGTCATCAAGGTTTTTAAATTATTACTTAACTTCATGTCTTCTATCCTACGGACTGAATCCGTTTCAAAATGAGTTAAATCCCTCACAAGGGACAAGTATCCCTCGTGAGAGACAAGCTCTTCAGAAACAAAAATATGGCTTAATAAATTTGAAGAACGACAAGTAGACACGAAGTAGACTCAAAGTAGATTTCTACAGTCACGATCAGTAATGATCTGTAACAATGAGAATTTTGAACTTTGATAAATTACTGAAACTTCTTGTTTGTGATTTAAAAAACTTACGCGAAAAATGCTAAGTTTTGCTAAGGTCTAAAAATTGGAATTGAGATCTCGGATTTTAAAATGGCGCAACCGGTACGATTCGAACGTACGACCTCTTGATTCGTAGTCAAGTGCTCTATCCAACTAAGCTACGGCTGCGTAAAGTGAGTTTCTAGTTTTAAATCAAGAATCCCCAGTTATCAAGAATGAATTTGAAAGAAAGCAAGAAAACTAGTTCCGCT
Source organism: Pseudomonadota bacterium (assembly GCA_027487685.1). GTDB lineage: Bacteria > Bdellovibrionota > Bacteriovoracia > Bacteriovoracales > Bacteriovoracaceae > Peredibacter. The sequence goes on from JAIYDC010000144.1 coordinate 33,192, forward strand.
TTTTCAAGCGGTTAAAAACCTTGGTCCTCATTATCTTCATAGGTTATCTCCTCCACTTTACGGTCCTGCAAGTAAATGACTTTCCGGATTAGCTTTCCATGTGAGTCATAAAAGAGGGATTCTCCATCACGGGTACCTTGCTCATCATAGACGATTTCTGCTTCTAATTGACCATCACGAAAATACTTACGAACAACACCACTGGGTATATCCCAAGACCAACTTTCAAGACTATTAGCATAGAGACCGATTTCAGCAATTTGGCCATTATCGTGATAAACAATTCGTTTTGAAAACGTTCGACCATTTCTTTCGACGAAAGAAACCTCAGTTTTGGTTTTGGACATGAGAGGATTATACCAAAGGAAGTAAGAAGATGGGCCAATGAACATGTTTAAAAAAGAAAACGCCAAAAAAACAACGCTTCAAGCAATCAGTATAGTAAACAGTATTTATTCATTGCGCGGATAAAAAAACAAAATTTATCGTTACCTTTTTGACGAGTCCCTTGCTGAGATCCTCGGATAATAGAGCTGAGGGGGCCTTCTCAGGGAGGTAATTGCAAGCGACTTTCACCCTCTAGGGACTGGCAAGGAGGGACCTAATTTGAGTTTGAATACAGCTCGCACCTACTCTGTTCAGTATCAATGGGGTGGTGGTAGCGGGGGCAGAGAGAGTCACTGGCGTCCTTATAGCTTCACTAGCACTCATATTGGCCAGGGCCCGCAGAGACCTTATTTCCGCTGGCGCTAATGTGGATAAAAATCTCGCACAATCCGGAATACCTGAGCCCCTTGGGCCATCGCAGACCTTGAATTGAATTCTGGCAATCTGTGAGGCAAGACTCTGTCTTGAAGCATTGGAATTCCTTAAAATTTCATTGCGTAATTCTGGATGGGCAGCAATAAGCTGGTCAAACTCCTCAGCTGCTCTGAGTTTTAGCTCGGCCTGTTCCTGCATCGTGGGATTATTAGTAAGTCTTTCTAGAGCAGGATAACGGCCGGGGGCGCTCGCAACGAATTCACGGGCCGAATCAGCAACGTAAAATTCCACGTAATCCACAAACCCTATAGGGCTATGAGTTACGCCTCTATCAAAAAAATGATAACCGAGAAGTGACCTCCAGGAATCATCTGGGAGGATTCCAATGGGAGTTAGAGTTACTCTCCCTGACGGAGCATTGGAAATTCCTAAACCTTGTGCCAGAGCACGAAGATCGGTTTGACTTGCATTTCCTGCAGCTTCTCCGAAATAGCTTTGTCCTAACCTGTTGAGTGTGGGGTTCTGCCAAACACCTTTGCCATCTTGTAACAAAGCCCTCATCAGTTCTTCAGCTGTAGTGTTAGCAGGAAGCCTTCTTACAACATTTACTTTCGATGGATCTAAATCGAGAGAGTACACAATCCTTCCATTTTCAAGAACTCGGCCCATCGGTTGAAGAACGTGCTTTGTTTCATCCGGCCAAAGCTCTCCGGCATTTACCATGATATCATAGTGCCTTGCTTGACCTCTTACTCGATGATGACCGTCAACCGCAATGGCTTGATCAGAACCAATCATAAAAACCGAAGCTCCCTTGCTCCGACCTTGCTGCTGGAGTAATGCTATGGTCTTGACGAACAATCGTCTATCTTTAGGGGAGTAGTTCATTGACCGCATCATCCTCCTGCCATCCGCGGCGCTACTTAGTAGAAGGTTCTCAATATCTTTGACCATTCTCTCGGGAACAATGTGGTCTGGAGCAAACCGAGTCGCGAGACCCTGCACTTGCATTTGAGCAACATTGACGACACCCACGGCGTACTGACTACCACCAATTTGCTCTGGCCTAATAGCTAAAGCCGTTATTGCAAACAAAGAACTGGTAATCAGAAGAAAAAATTTAACGAGATTAAATACTTTTCTCATCAAATGATATCGGATTAAAATAGAAAACATTTAAAATCTTAATCCGACGAATCCTATTCAGCAGTAACAGCCGCCGACAACTCATAGTAATTACTGAGTGGCGAGTCGCAAATAAACAATAATTCCCGTTACTTTTAGCATCCAGCTTGGCCAGCATCAGGTCAATTTCTAATGGGAAGCTTGCGGGTGCTGATCACAGTTTGGATCTTTGATCTGATCAACGAAACATCCACTAAAACAAGCGTAATGTCTTCACATTTGCAGTTATCATTATCAGCAATTCTTGAAAGCTCTCGGCCACAGATTTCCCACTTGTATCCAGGATGATACGATAATCATTCCAGGGCTTATAATCACGATCCAGAACTTCCTCCCAGGTTGGCAGTACATGACCTGGGATTGTGGCCATCCTACTTTCCACACGTCTTTTATGCTCTACTCTGTCTGAGCATATTATTTCCACATTCAGAAATGGAGCATTCGCTTTTTTTGCGACGTCATTCCATTCATTTCTCGTAATGGGCCAACCATTCACAGATTCTGCTAAAACAATATTACCCACTCTAAGATTTTCTTCTGCTATCCAATAAGACAAGCGATAGCCCATTCCATCAATTTGAGTAATTCCACAGACATCTTTAAGGCCTTGCTCTATAGTATCTATCCTTACATATGTTGCTGAGAGGTGTTCTGCGAGTTTAAAAGATAGGGTAGATTTTCCTGAACCTGGTAAACCCGAGAATATAATGAGCAGTCCTTTATTCGTGCTCATTATAAAAAAAGCTCCATTTCTAAACAATCAAAACACCGTTCATTCAACTTACGATAATGCTTAATGATTCCGATTTCAGTAAAACCAAGTTTTTTGTAAAGCTTAATCGCAGCTACATTATCCGTATAAACTGAGAGTTCAACTTTCTCTAAACCGATATCTTTTGCATGCTTTAAAGCTCGGCTAAGTAACTGATTCCCTAAACCTTTACCCCGAAATTCCTCGATCAATCCCATCCCAAGGAAACCACGGTGTGCCAATCTTGGATTACCTGCGGGTGTGATATCGGCCCAACCAACGACGATGCCATTTTCAACGGCATAAAAGACGGGCGAATTATTAGAAATAAGCTTTAATTGAAAATTGGTGGTCTCTTCTAGCGACTTTGCTTCAATCATTTCAATGTAAATGTGTTCTCTTGCAACTCGGTCAAGGGCTTCGTGAAAACTTTTTAAAAGAGGCTCTGCTGGATAAACGATTTCCATCTAAAAATGCTACTTCCATAAAAGCTGGCATGGCCAATTAAACTGAGATTGAACTTTTGAAATAAAAAAGCCCAGAATAAATCCGGGCAATTTCAATAATCAAAATGAGATTACGGTTTCAAAAAGTGGCGGAGACGATGAGATTTGAACTCATGGAAGGAATTACCCTTCGCACCCTTAGCAAGGGTGTGGTTTAAGCCACTCACCCACGTCTCCGCATATTGGCTTAAAGAACACTACAAAAAATATGGCGGAGGACTAGGGATTCGAACCCCAGGTAGGCGTTAACCCACGACAGTTTTCAAAACTGTTGCCTTAAACCACTCGGCCAGTCCTCCAACGAGTGTTTAAATATAATTAAAGATGAGAAAAAAGACAATGATATCTTTACTGAAGTCCCTAGAAGCCTATTGGTAAGCAAATCAATTTCAACTCTTTTTATTTGAAACACATCGCAAAACAATTTGATAAAAAGGACATTCAGAGAGACGCTTTCTCTAGTAAAAAGCCATAGGAGAATCATTGGCCAGTCTTAAACTCCACATTTGCAGAGACAATAAAACAGACCGCGTCATGAGTCAGCATGTCTTTGAGGCAGCACTGATATCTTTCGTTGAGGCAATGAACCATCTTGGCTTAACTGAAACCACGGTTTCTATCTATAGCTCTGAAATTCTTGCTCACCAGGAACTTGCCTTCAAGGGAATTGGGCGCTTCGGCATTATTTTCCAAGGGGTGAAGCTTAAGTGGGAGTTACATACCAAAGTTTGCCATCTCAGATCGGAAGACCTCGAGCTCTTAAATCGGTTCCAGGTTGAATACCATATAGAGCTCGACGAAAAAGCAGTTGCGGCCCATTCCGAAGAAGATGCGCCAGGCAGCATTTCCTCTCGGGGGCCAAGACTTCCTTGGAAACTACTTAGAGATCATAAGATACCGACCCATATCAACTCCATGATGATCTTTGGAAACAATCAGTACATAAAAGATATTGTAGAGGTCGCAAAAAACTACAGCATTAAGACCATCCACCTCAATCCCATTGATGACCTTGTTACAATACCTCCAAAGCTGGCTCTAGAGTATTATCGAAAGGCCTATTACTATGCTTTAGACCGGGGAGTTGAGGTCACAGGACCCTGGAGCAAAGTCCTTCAGAACTACCGGGGCCAAAAGACAAAGGTGTTAAACCTTCCGGAGCACCTAACCCTCGACGTCAATAGCGACGGCTCTTGCTACATTAGTCTCGATAGGTCCGGTACCCAGAAGCTCAACCTCCATATCGATGGCCTTATGATGTTCTTCTACAGTGGCGGCTGGAAGCAACTCTGCGATGAAGTTGTATCAAAAAATGACCTGGCTTGTAATGGCTGTAAAATTAAAGAGTACTGCTTCGGAGAGGCCATCGAGCAGGCCCGTGAAGATCTTGGTGAATATGCTCATACTACTTCATACTGTGAATTCTACCGTGACTGGATTAGCTTTTTGACGCGGCCGATATTCCTTCGGAGGAGTAGGGAGGTGGAACTATTAAGTGTTATACCCGAAAAACACCTTGGAGCGTTTAGCATAAAACTCGAGGAGGCGATTGCATTTCTATCAATACGCCTTTGGCCTTTGGACAAACCGGTTAAGGTTCTGATTAGCGAATATCATGAGGAATTACTTTCGTCCTCGCGGCAGTACTTCTTACCGGAATGGACCAAAGCAACAACCGGAAAGGGAACACTCTTTCACAAAGGACCAAGACCGACGCCCCACATGATCCATGAACTTACCCATGTCTTTCTCTATCTCAAGGGAATCTCTCTACCGGTCTGGTTTGAGGAAGGTGTTTGTGAATGGCTGCAAAATCCGGAATTTGACAGGACACTACTCATAGATTCGGTTCGGAAAATGCCGTTGAGTAACTTGCCAGACCTGCTAGCTGGAAAAACGAATATGATCTCCCTCGATCAGAGCAAGCCCGGTAGTAACTCACTTTATATTCAGGCACAGGCCTTTGTCGGAGACCTCATTTCATCACGAATGCATATGGACCTAAGCCAGCTGCTGCTTGAATGCTTGGTGAATCCCTTGGACACAGTCCTGAGGAGGAAAACTGGCCTCGACGCTATTGAACTCCTAGTCCGATTTGAAGCGAGAATCAGTGAGCAAGGTTCTTTAAAGTAAATGGTTAGGTACCTACAAGATCCATCATCAGGTGGTACCGATTTTCCATCGAAAGATTCAAAACTCGGTGGGGCCTTCCCACATCAATAATATAGGCCGATCCATCTGCGGGGAGGTGCTCACGTCGATCTTTATACTCAAACAAGCAACCCTCGTTGGTAATAATGGGAATATGGAGTCGGAGCCGAAAAAAATTGCGAGGGGGGGAAGCGTCTTGATGCCAGTATGCCTGACTTTCTGAGTGCGGAACTAGAATGACAAGTCGAATACGTTCGATCAGTAAGTGCAAACGAGAAAGGTCTTCTTTAATCAGATCAATGTATTCATCGTAAATCGCAGTTTTAATTGTAAACCGCTTATCCTGAAAATCTCTAAGCAAACGAAGTCGTACCTCGTCGGAGACGGTCTCGTTAAAGATCTTTTCTCCGCTTTCCCAACCATCGTACACCTCTCCATTGCTAGAGGTGAGGGACCACCCTCCCCAAAAACCTTTATTCTTAAGCCAAGGGGCGCCGTAGGCCTCAGCTTTATTGACAAGCTGAGTGAGCCTAGAGATGTCATAGTTTCTATGCAATTTAAGAATCATTAAAATATCTGGCTTTTTTTAAATTTAAGCATAACTATAATTCATTTAAAATAAACATACATCGTAAAAATAAATTGCAGGATGACTCGATTATGACGTTTTTTATACTTATCCTACTCGTGCATTTCGAGATTAATCCAAGTCTGGCCCAAACGTCATCTAACGGTCCACAAATGAATGCTCCCACAGCAGTAAAGCTGAGTGAGTCTACAGTGGTTCGATCTGCTCAAGATAAAGCTGATGTATCCCCAAAGGCCGGAAGGGAAGTTGAAGCTGCAGCTGAGAAAAAACTCCCACTCCTTGAATACAAAATCTTCGGAGAGCTCTATCCAGGCTTTAACAAAGTATCAGAGCCGCCTCCAACCACAGATGAGAACGCGGTTAATGAATTAAAAAAAATTGGCCTCAAAATCAATGTCACCCACGGGATAGTTAATGATCCAGTTTTTACCCGGGAAATGCTTTCGAAGTACGACGGCTTTATAATGGTCTCTCATAAGATGCACCTTATGTCAGATGACTTTGTAATGGTATCAGGGCTAGATGTTGATTTTAAAGGTACGAGAAAGGGTCAGAATTGCAATAACGAAGTCCAAGTCGTTACCAAGGAATCAAGTAAGATCACATCGCTTCGCGACCTCAAAGATAAAGATGTTGTCATGGAAGCACTGCCTATGACGCTAAATTTCCTGCTTCGCTCACCAGTTAAATTCAAAAAAATCCACATCGCGCGAACACCCGAGCAGGCACTCCAGGAGCTAGTTAGCGGAAAGGTTCAGGCCCTAATTGAAAGAGCTAACTTTTATGATAGCGGGACGACATTTTCTTACAGCCTCGGAAAAACACATAAAAACAAGTCGGTAGATAAGCCTGGCTATCTCGTCGTAGGTACTTCAAAGTCAAAGGTTCAGATCCCCTGCTACGGACTTGTGGTTAAAAAAACAAGTAACCTTGATATTGGTAAGAGATTACTCATGTTGGCGAACAATCAAAAATTGATCGCCCCAAGTATATTCTTTAAACTAGGGCGCTTTGAACGGATTCGCGGAATTCCATATGAAGATTGGACTCTCATGAAAAAAATCAGGAACCAGCAGGTCATCATAGATTATAACAATGGGAAATTGCCCTTCGTCTTTAAGAAGCTACCTTAACAGACAGCACTTTCATGTACAAAAGTTTAGCGTTCCAAAGCGGAGTGAGGGATGGGTAAAATTTCCGGTCTTGTGCTTACTGCGGGTATTGGCGACATCGCGAGCGTAAACTCTATCACCTTGTCGTTAGAAAAACTTTATTGTCAGCTCAGCAAGAATAACAAACTCCGCATCTATGACATAAAAGAAACTGAGAAAAGGCCTCCTTTACAATACAGACACACTGAAATCTTCGAAGAAGTGATAAGATCTCCACCTGAATATTTAATTATTATTCACCCCTTGGTTCCCCAGACTTTTTTCTTTCGTACATTGCTTGCTTTAACAGTCCATACAAAGACTAAAATTGTTTTCCATATCTTTGGTGACTTCCTCCGCCGAGCAGACTCATGGCTTAGTCTCGAGGTAAAACTGCTCAGGAGGAATGTCTTATTCCTAGCGCCCTCTCAATGCTACGCCTTATTTGTCGAACAATTCTTAGCAAAAGATTCAGTCATTAAGTCATTACCGTTTCCCGTTCAACGTGAAGACTTAGAGGTGAACCTTTCCTCCGCTTTTAGTAAGGATCCAGGTTCTATGTACTTTCTGTACACAGGAAGAATCACACCTCAAAAAAATCTATCTGCAGTTATCGATTTTCTCGAAACCGTACAGAAAGGGAATCACTTTAAAATTGTCCTTCTTGTAGCGGGGGAATTCGAGTACTTCGAGAATCAAACGATCGGGATATCAGAAGATCTGGGAAGTGAATATTTTAAGCTTACTGCTAGGACTAAAGCTATTGAAGTACGTTTCTTGGGCCAAAGATCCAGGGGGAGCCTGGGGCAACTTTATAGGGACAGTGATTACTATATTAGCTTCTCAACCCATCATGATGATGATTTTTGCCAATCAGCGATCGAAGCTCTTCTGAACGGCACCCCTATAATTGTCACAAGCTGGGGAGGCCACAGAGATCTAATAAATTTATTTCCGGACCAATCCATGGCCATCAAAGTCACTCCCGTTGAAGAGGGCCTTGATCTTAGTTGGGATCAAGACCTCCACAAAAAATTATTCCCTCGACATTCAGATTCAAAACCAGACCTCGAGAAAGTCGCTCGTTATTTTTCAATACCTGAAATTCTTTGTCGTCTAGAAGGTGAGCTCTTGAGTTTTCACGACCAAAAATTTAATGGGTTCTCTGAGCTTATGCATGAATTTGATAGCACTAAAAAAGGTCGCTCTGAGAATGTGCTTTCCTTGACCAAGTATGAATCACTTTATCATGAATTTTGGGGCGACCCATGAAACTAACGTTGAAACATAAGCGTGCAATAGAACTTCAAGATGAGGGCCCGGATCCTCTTTTTGGTCGCTGTGACATTCACAATAGGATACCGCTTCGACGCGAAGGTTTATATATGAGGCTTTGGGGGTTGTCAGTTGGACTAGAGCACAAAGAGTCAGGAATTGACCCGTTGTGGCTACGACAGTGGCTTCCCTGGCGTGAGGATCAACTATTTTATCGTTTAACCGAAGTCGCGACTGGTCCATCTGCTCCCAAGCGCATTCTTATAGTTCTTTACCTAGACCCAAATCTTATTCCTGTCTTTGTTATTGAAGATTATCTGAAGAAGATGATTGAAATAATCGACCTTTCAACAACTGTTCTCGAATGCCTTCCAATTGTGGGCAGCTTCGACCAGTCGCGCAACTTACAATACATTCATAACGTGTACCATGCGTTGGCGAATTTACTTGGATCTGTGCCTAAATTTGTCTCTATGAAATCGATTATTAAATCAATATCCCTAAAGGACTGCCACTTCACCACATTGGGCCTAGAATGGATCTGTAGCGACAGTTTCGTCGTAAATTTGCTTTGTTCTAAGGGGGCAGTGAATGTGAAGCTCTCGCCCTCAGGCAAGAACACCTGCATACTCCAAAAAATTAATCTCTCTCCGTATCACGCTCTTGAGATATTTCAAGACACGGAGAATGAAAGGATACCGAGAACTATTCCTGGATCACAATTCTTCAAAACAAATTTCGGCCATGGAGGAGAGAGTATTAACATTGGGAATATCCCAAAGCCATTCTTTAACCTCTCCTATATCGAGGTCGAGGAGCTAGAGGCTTAAACCTAATAACAAGGGGTACCACACGCACAAGGACCACCACATGGCCCACATGCACATGGAGCACCCAAAGCGTCTCCCGTGAATAGAGCAGCTATAATTTGGGCGGCAGTTAAGGCCTTAATGCCCCCGAAGGAAGTCGGTATCAAAGATTTAGTTGATTCATTTGTAACTGCTGAAAGAACTATATCGTCTTTCTTCTTATTATCCGTCATAGGACTCCGAGCAAATTGCCAAAAGTTGTAAACAATATAACTTTAACACAACACTCCAAGAGACATCAATGATCTCAACATTGAGATCCAAGAAATTACCCAAGACATTAAAATCCCACGTAAAACAAGAGTGCTAATGAGCCTCCCCATTGCCTCTCACCAAATCATGTTTACGGCGCTGTCTTCATCTTGAGCTTATAATCATCAGAAAATGCCGTTGGTGAAGTCACAATAAGCTCATCTTTATCTAGCTCATCGATGAAGTCTATGACCTCTTTGCGATACTGGCCTGGCGCTAATTCATACTGAACTTCCAGCTGAGTTATGACTTCCTCGAGTGTTGATTTTCCATCGAGAAATTTAAGAACAAGCTTTGCGAATCCGTAAACAGCGAAGCCACGGTTGGTTGTAGGATTAAAAAGAAGTACTTCTTCTACGTTAAGGTTAGCGGAGTTCAAAAACTCTGCACTCAGAAAGACATACTGATTAAGATAACTCATGCTTGTTCCTTCCTAAACATTCATTTAACTTACCTAAAATAATACAGCGTGAAAAGCCAGGACTCGAGGGACAATGTAACGATGATTAAATCCTACTTGATAATCTTTTTTTTACTATTCAATCATTTTCCTGGTCTTCGAGCTGAGGTAAAGACAACAAAAGGTGAGAGCTTGAATCACTACATCGCTGAATGCTCTGATTGTAACCTTATTATATTTTCATATTCCGCTCTGGCAACACCCAGGTTATCCATGTATGGCCATGAGAAAGAAACGGACCCTGAGACTAAAAACTTTGTTAAAGATGGGATCATCTTCGACAATCATTACGCTGTATCAAACTGGCCCTACCATTCTCAGATATCACTCTATACTGGCAGGCTACCCATAAATCATGGCGTCATGAACAATGGCTTTCACAATAGAATTTTTTACCCCGGCTTAGGACTCAAAGAAGATAAGATTTCTGATTCCCATGAAACCCTTGCGGAACTCGCGAGAAGAAATGGATATCAGACATTTTTCCTCGGGGGGTCACCGCATAACAAGTTCTATTCCCCTGAATCTGGGGTTACCAGAGGTATCGACAGATACATAGACCACTGTCTTCACAACCATTCTGAAGTGACGGAAGTAAAAAACCTCATGAAGGAACAGAAGGGCAAGAAATTCTTTGGAATCATAAATTCAGTTCGTACGCATTTCCCACACTTTTTAACACCCAAAACCTTTCAGACAGAATTCACAAAGTATCGTTATCGTGGCTTCTTTCCAAGTAACGAGGAAGAGCTTCAGCAAGAAATGAAGGGTGGATGGAAGGACCTCATGAGCTTTCTTCAAAGTAATCCTTCAATCAGTCAGCATGACTTCGTCCGCTCTAGACGATTCGCCAATGACGACTTTTGGTTTCTTAATACCGCACGAATCATAGATGGGCGAAAAGGTATTTTGCATTATCTCAATATCTATGACCAGGCGATACGTTATACAGACTTCTTTATAGGTGAAATCTTTCGTGCGTTAGAGGAGAGTGGCCAGAGAGAGAAGACCATCGTCCTCATAACCTCGGATATTGGAGCAAATAGTTTTGAAGAATACAAGGGCGGGCCTGAGCCTTCATTTGGATATGGAACCATCTCCCCGGAATCTACACGGATCCCCTTAATCATATCTCATCCGCAACTAAGGGCGAAAGGGACGGGACTCATTCGCTATTCTGGTATCACGAATACTACAGACCTCTATCCTACGATCGCAAGTATGTTAGGATGGAAGAATCGGACAAAGGAGATAGACGGCGCAGATCTTCTAACGGCAAGCACAGGTGATCGACTCTATACTTCTTCTTTTACCTACCGTCCGCACCGCGGGATGACAGTTGCCTACCACAACGAGCAGGGGAGTTATGTAATTAGCAAGCAAAGTAAAGCCTACTTTGATCGAGCAACAAAATCATTTTTGGTACCCGAGAGTTTTAAAGACTATAAAAGGTTCAAGAATTTACATTCTCTTAAAAAATTTGAGGCTTCAGCTCGTAAATTAGTCAATGACCCGCGATATCCTAATCTCAACGAAAGCAAAGAGGGAAAAAGATCCAAGGGTCCCTAGGTGCTTCTTCGTATCTCGCGCAAAGAGCCCATATAAGGATGTAGCACTTCAGGTATTAGAACTGACCCATCTTCCTGTTGATAATTCTCTAAAATCGCCACGACAGTCCTGCCCACCGCAAGGCCCGACCCGTTAAGCGTGTGGGCGAATTCAACCTTACCCTCTTTATTCCTGAAACGAATGTTTGCTCGGCGTGCCTGAAAATCTCCACAATTAGAAATAGAGGAGATTTCACGGTACTTATTTTGACTAGGAACCCAGACCTCGAGATCAAAGGTCTTCTGAGATGCAAACCCCATATCACCAGTACAGAGCGCGAGCTGCCTATAAGGAAGCCCGAGCTTTTCAAGGATCTCTGTCGCACTGGCAACCATCTTCTGATGAATCTCTTCGGACTGAGACGGAG